>JACRFF010000343.1 GCA_016218005.1 Ignavibacteriales bacterium | reverse complement strand
CGTAGCGTGGAGTTGCATCATCTACAGCGTGATGGAATTTTCGGATGCCAGCAGCCTGCCATACTGGTTACGCCCCGTACTGGACGGCCTGCTCGCCCTGAACATTGACCTCGCCCTGGATGCAGTCGCCATCCGCTTTGGGTTTTGGGATTGGGGACAGGGCTTGAAATTACAATATTTTGGCGTGCCGTACGCAAATTTCTGGGCATGGTTCTGGGTGGTGTTTTCCTTTTCGCTGGGATATAGAATCCTTGCCCGCAAAGCGGACTGGGTTGGGAGATGGCTTTCCTCTCCCCTTGCGTTTCTCATCGGTTTGTTCGGCGTGTTGGGTACAAATGCGTTTATTACCTTCGTTGTCCCTGCCAGCATTCGTTCGGGGTTGATCTTCGTCACGCTGGCGGGCGCGCTTGGGGTTATCCTCCTCCAACGTCCGCACTTTTACGAGCAACCGGTACACCCGCTTGCGTTTTGGATTCCCTTTCTTACTCATGCGTATGTATTGGTAGCTGGGATTATTTCGGGGGTTATCTTCGAACCTATCTTCCTGCTGATCGTTGGCCTGTTGATGCTGGGGATCGCATTCTACCTGCACAGTGGGACGGTGAAGGAAATTTTGGCGAAGGTAAAATGAAAATTCAGGATTATCTCTCACGAATCGATTTTGACGGGAAAATCATCAGCCCCTCCGCGAAAACTCTGCACGCGCTGCAATTTCCCCACATGAAATCTGTCCCTTTTGAGAATTTGGACATTTCTCTTGGAAGAAAAATCCATCTCGATTTAAAAAGTTTATGGAATAAGATCATCATCAAGAAACGCGGGGGATTTTGTTACGAGCTAAACGGTCTCTTCGCCTGGCTGTTGAAAGAGATCGGTTTCGATGTCACTTACCTGAATGCCCGTGTCTATAGCAAAAAGAATAACGCCTTTGGCATTGACTTCGACCATCTGGTCTTATTGGTCAAAGTTCCAAACGAATCCACGCGCTGGCTGGCGGATGCAGGCTTTGGAGATTCTTTCACACAGCCATTGGAAATTGACAATATCAACTGGCAGGATCAGGGCTTGCGTTCCTATCGTCTGGAGCCACATGAGGGTGGATATCAACTCTGGCAAAAAGGGTATGGCGGAAAAACTGACAGACTGTACTATTTCGATTTAACAGCACACAGCTTCCCGTTTGAGTATGAAGCGGGT
>JACRFF010000344.1 GCA_016218005.1 Ignavibacteriales bacterium | reverse complement strand
TTCGGCGCGCAAGCGCGTTCTTGGCGTCTTGTCACAAAGTGATGTGCCGAAGGCACCACGTTGTGGCCTTTGGCAGCGGTTCATCTTTCATTCAATGAGGGTTTTTCAACAACCTGCTAGAGAATCAGCGATAGCTTCTCTTCTGTGTTTTATTCGATCGAGGTCTTTCAACAGGTCTGTGGCGGATCCTTTCTTGACTTTTCCCGACCGATAATTTACTCGCGCTTCACTGACACGGTTGGCAAGCAGTTTTCTTCGCTCTTCCACCATCTGTTTTTCAAGTATTTCAAGAGCGCACTCCTTGTCTGCAAACGGCAGTTCTTTGAATGTGTCGAGGACCGAACTTACCAGTGCATTTTCCATGCAAACCTCCTTTTTCATAAACACAATTTTCGAGGTTGAATCTCAAGCCTCTCGTCAATCCGCAATCGACAATCTGAAATCCGAAATCTCTCACGTTCCTTTCCACTCCGGCTTGCGATACATAGCTGCAAGTTTGATTCCTACCAACCCTCCGAAGGTGGAACTTGCCCTCGTAGGGAATTTTTGGAAGATGCAAAACGGATCACTCCCGAACGATCCAGACCTTTACCTGAGCGCTGATGCCGCCGGAAAGTTTCACAGGCACGTCGTAGATGCCCAGCGACTTGATCGTATCTTCGAGTTCGATCTGCCGCTTGTCGAGCGTAACGCCTTTTTCCGCAAGCGCATCGGCAATCATTTGCGAGGTAACGGAGCCGAAAAGTTTGTCGTCTTCGCCCACCTTCATTTTGATGGTTACCGAACTTTTGCCCAACTGTTCGGCGAGCGACTCAGAACCCTTGCGCTCTTTCTCCGAACGTTTAGCGTGCTGCTTTTTTTCTTCTTCGAGTTGCTTGAGATTGTTCGGCGTCGCCTGATAAGCGATGCTGCGGGGAATGAGAAAATTGCGGGCGTACCCGTCTTTCACATCCTTCACATCTCCCATCTTGCCGAGTTGCTGGTGATCTTTGCGCAGAATGACTTTCATGTCCGATTCCTTTCTCTCAGCTTACCGCATCTGCAACGAACGGCAGCAATCCGATATGGCGTGCTCGTTTGATGGCAACCACAAGCTGCCGCTGATGCGGAGAGCACGTGCCCGTGATGCGGCGGGGAATAATGCGCCCCTGCTCGGAGACGCAGCGTTGCAAGCGCTTCTCGTTCTTGTAATCGATGAATGTATCTTTGGAATCGCAGAAGCGGCAGGTGCGCTTCTTGCGCAGTTGTTGCTGCCGCTGACTTCGGCTGGACTGTCGATTATCGCGCCCGCCGCGCCCGCCGAACCCTGGGCGTCCGCCGCCAAATCCGGGGCGACCACCGCCCATCGGTCTGTTGTCTGAACGTGGTGTAAATGCCATGTGTTGATCCTTTCAAATTCTTTGTCGATGGATTAAGCAGCGCCGCCACTCTTGGCCGGCACTGCCGCAGCTTCCGGCGATGAGCCTTCTTTAGCGCCGACGAGGTCGGATGGTTTGATGCGGCCTGTGCCGACATCGGGATCGACGGCGACGATCAGGTAGCGCAGAATGCTTTCGTCAAGCTGATAATGCCGCTCGAGCTTTGCTACGAGGTCGCCCGGTCCGGTATATTCGGCGACGACATAGAAGCCGTTGTTTTTCTTTTTGATGGGGTACGCGAACCGCTTGCGTCCCCACTTAGCGAGATCGCGGACGGAGCCTCCGTTCTTCGAGATGGAATCTTTCACCTTCTCGATGACGCCTTCGATCTGCGAATCTTCGAGCGCGGCATTCACAATGAACGCCGTCTCATATAGCTTGGGTTGTAGTGCCATGGGTGCAATTCCCTTTGGACGTTGAGACAATGGCCCCCCGCGTTGGCGATCGCCGTGCGGGAAGCAGGGTTAGTTAGATGTTGGTTCAGCATCATCAGCCGACAAGGGCTTTTGATTGAACACATTCATAGTCTTGGTGATTCCGTGAAGCACGTACGCATCACACGCACGCGCCGCCTGGTCAACCATATCTTGTACCGTCGGTTGCTCGTCGGTTGAAAACTTTTGCAACACGAACTCTGCCATCAGCGTCTTGGCATCCGGCATCGTCGTTGAGCCGATGCCGCAACGCAGCCTTGAAAAATCATCGCGTTGCAGATGATAGATGACCGATGCCAGACCATTGTGTCCGCCGTCGGAACCGCGCGCGCGAAACCGCAATGTGCCCAGCGGAAGCTGGAAGTCGTCGCAGATAACGAGCAGTTCGTCGATGGACGAATGGAAATGCTCAAGAAGATGGTCGTTGGAACTAACATCAACGCTCCCACGACAATCAAAGCTACAATCAGGAATGCTTCTATTATTATCCTTCCCCATCTGCTCGGCGAAGAATACTGGATACTCATTAGTGGCTCCTTTCAGTTCTGCCCGCTTATCGCGCGACAGAATTCTGGTTTACCGCTC
>JACRFF010000044.1 GCA_016218005.1 Ignavibacteriales bacterium | reverse complement strand
TTCGCTGACGCCGCAAACGGTGAAACGATTCAAATCGCACTTCGGCTCGGATGTAGCGGTCATGCACAGCCAGATGTCGGCAGGCGAACGGTACGATGCGTGGTGCATGGTGCACGGCGGCAAAGCCAAGATCGTGATCGGCCCGCGCTCGGCGGTGTTCGCGCCGCTGTCCAATCTCGGATTGATCGTGGTGGACGAAGAGCACGAGGGTTCTTACAAGCAGTACGATGCGACTCCGCGCTACCACGCGCGCGATGTGGCGATCGTGCGGGCACAGCGAACCGACGCCGTCGTCATTCTTGGCTCGGCAACTCCATCTACGGAAAGCTATGCAAATGCGCTGAACGGCAAATACACGCTGCTTGAACTTCCTGAACGCGTGGACAACGCGCGTCTGCCGGCAATCACGATCGTTGATATGTCCGGCAATAGGCGGCGGCAATTTGAAGAAGCCAAGCGTAAAGTGCAGGCCGATGGATCCGCATTTCCCAAGCATCTGCCGCAGCGCTCGATCTCACCGTTGTTGCAGGATCATATCACGGCGCGGCTCCAAAAGAATGAAGGCATTATCCTCCTCCAAAATCGACGCGGGTTCTCCCACATTGTCGAATGCTTCGATTGCGGTTACGTGGAACGGTGCGAGCATTGCGACGTGACACTGACCTACCACGCTACGCGAAAACATTTGCGCTGCCACTACTGCGGCATTGTCAAGCGACCGCCGTCGGTTTGCCCTGCGTGCGCCGGCGCCGACGTGCGTTACTATGCCTTCGGCACGCAGCAGATCGAGCAAGAATTATCGGCCGTGTTTCCGCGGGCGCGATTAGTTCGGATGGACAAAGACACGACGTCGCGCAAGGGAGCGCACGAAACAATGCTGCGCCAATTTGCTGAAGGCGACGCCGACATTCTGCTCGGCACGCAAATGGTGGCCAAGGGTTTGGACTTTCCGCGTGTTACGCTTGTGGGGGTTATCTCGGCAGACACACAAATGCTGCTGCCGGATTTTCGAGCGAGCGAGCAAACGTTTCAGCTTCTTACGCAAGTTGCCGGCAGGGCCGGACGCAGTGCGCTGGAAGGAGAAGTCATCATCCAAACTCTTCAGCCTCAGCATTACGCGTTGAAGCACGTTGCCCTCCACGATTTTCATTCATTCTACCACGAAGAATTGGAGCACCGGCGCGAACTCGACTATCCGCCGTACTCGCGCATCGTGCTTGTTGAATGCGCAGGCGCCGATGAAGCGGAAGTTCACACGGCGGCGCAATGGGTGGTGCATTTTTTGCAGAAGCGCAACGCCTCGAGCGCGTTCACTATTCTTGGTCCGGCCGATGCGGCGATCCTACGCCTTCGCGGACGCTATCGGAAACATGTCGTGATCAAAGACCTGAAGTCGAAAGATCCTTCGGGCAGAATTGTCCACGCGGCGCTTACGGCATTGAGCGACGAACTGCATCGGTCTCGCACGCATCAGTTCAAGCATACGTCCGTAACGATTGACGTCGATCCGTACGGCATGATGTAGAGACGGCGATGGCGCCGCATCTTTGTTCCCTTTCCAAAAAGCCGTATCTTATCCGCGCATTTTTCACGGACAAAAATAAAGGAGCCGCATGAAACACGCGCTGTTGGTGGTGTCGATCATAACTTTCTCGATGCTCAATCTTATTGCACAAACCAAAGGAACGCCGTTGAAGACCGAAAAGGAACGCCTCAGTTACAGCTTGGGTGCAGACCTTGGCAAGAATTTCAAGCTGCAAACTATCGATATCGATGCGAACGCGCTCTTGCGTGGAATGCAGGATGCCCTTGCCGGCGCCTCCACAGCCATGAGCGATTCCGAGATGCAGGCAACGATCATGAAATTCCAACAAGACCTGATGGCGAAACAGCAAGAGGTCGGGAAAAAAGCGTCTGAGAAAAATCGCAACGAAGGAAAAACATTTCTTGACGCCAACAAAAAGAAAGAAGGCGTTCTCGTTACGGCCAGCGGATTGCAATACAAAGTGTTGAAGATGGGAGCCGGGCCGAAGCCCACCGCAAAATCTACCGTAACCGTACATTACCGCGGAACGCTGATCGACGGCAAAGAGTTCGATAGCTCCTACAAGCGCGGCGAACCGACCACCTTTCCGCTGAACCAAGTCATTCGCGGCTGGACGGAAGGATTGCAACTGATGCCGGTCGGGTCGAAGTTTCAGTTCTTCATACCGTCGGAGTTAGCGTACGGTGAACGCGGCGCCGGCGCAGATATCGGACCGGGCGCAACGCTGATCTTCGAAGTTGAACTGCTTGGCGTGAAATGAACAGCGGCGGCGCGTTCGCCGCCTTGAGCACCGACGATGGAATTCCTCCGGCAAGTTTTTGACTTCATACTTCACATCGACAAGCACCTGATCGATCTCTCCGCCGCGTACGGCTTGTGGCTCTACGCCATCTTGTTTCTCATCGTCTTTTGTGAAACGGGATTGGTCGTAACGCCGTTCCTGCCGGGTGATTCGCTGCTCTTTGCCGTCGGGTCGCTGGCGGCGTTGGGTGCGCTTCGCGTGGAGTGGGTCATTCCGATGCTGATGGCGGCGGCGGTGCTCGGTGATAACCTCAACTATTGGATCGGGCGCACCGTTGGCCCCAAAGTGTTCAGCAAGGAAGATTCCAAGCTGCTCAATAAAGAGTACCTCGACCGCACCCAGCGCTTCTATGAAAAGCACGGAAGGAAAACGGTGATGATCGCGCGGTTCCTGCCGATCATCCGGACGTTTGCGCCGTTCGTGGCGGGCGTTGGGCGAATGCACTACCCGATCTTTCTCACGTTCAGCATTCTCGGCGCGGCAGTGTGGGTGTTGCTCTTCGTTCTGGTCGGATATTTTTTCGGCAGCGTGCCGATGGTTAAGCAGAATTTTTCGGTCGTTGTCATGGCGCTGGTGTTGATTCCTGGCATTCCGGCGTTGGTGGAGTTTATCCGCATCCACACGCGTCGTCGTGCCCGGCGGCAATCTTCTGCGTAAACGATCAGTGTAATCCATCCATTGGCTTCAAGCAATCGTAGAGAGGAAGATATGGATGTTCTCATTCGACCCGCAGTGCTGGCGGATGCACCGGCAATTGCCGAGTTCAACGCGCGCATAGCGGAGGAAACAGAGCACCGTCATCTTGACCTCGACACGTTGAGTGCCGGAGTCCGCGCGGTGGTGAGCGATGCGTCAAAGGGGATCTACTTTGTGGCCGAAACAGATCGACGCGTGGTCGGCCAGTTGATGATCACGTACGAGTGGAGCGATTGGCGCAACGGAAATTTTTGGTGGATCCAAAGCGTATACGTTGATAAGGCGTTTCGCGGCAGGGGGGTGTTCAAGCGACTTTTTGCGCACGTTTGCAATCTTGCCGCCAAAGAGCACGACGTATGCGGCCTCCGCTTGTATGTCGACCAAGAGAACGCCTCGGCGATGAAGACGTACGAAACGCTCGGTATGATGAAAACTTCGTACGAGATGTACGAAATGGATTTTGTGCACGGTGCATGAAGTTCTTGCCTGACCGGGCAGAAAGCCTGCCCGACGCTACGCCTGCTCGCTGAATGTCAGCAGGCAAGCTTTGGGCGGCGCGGTTCTGCTAACACCCCCGCCTAACGCAGCAACACACCCCAAGCAGATTTCGGCGTGGGAGTCAGCGCTTGACGCGCTCTCTTGGTTGGACTCAATTCGTTTTTGCCGAGCGAACGAGCGCGGCGATATCGGGAATCGCATCTCTGTGCACAAGAATCGCCAGCACTTTGAGTTTGATGTACGACTCGTGAAAGAACATGTAACCCTTGCCCGGACCTTCAAACGCCGTTCTCCAAGAATCCTTTACCAGAAACCACTCTTCCGTTCCAAACTTCTTGAATCCCACGAACTGCATTAAATGATCGTCGGTGGTAGATTCGTTCTCGAATCGGAACTCGCGCGCTTCCGCCGTAATGGCGTTGAAGGGGCAATCGAAGGGAGGAATAACCGCGTATTGTTTTGTCAGCCGATAGCTTGGCTCGGAGATGTCTGCGTCAAACGCCACCGAGTAGCCCGCCTGTAATGCCGTCTTGATCGACCCATAGAATACATCGAGCGGCACATTGAAGTATGTTTTCTGATGCAGCCAATTATCCGGCACTTTCAGTTCCACAAACTGATGAAAGGGGGCGTACTGGAACGACGTCACAAGCACGTACTCCTGCCACGGCAGCCGAACAACATCGTGAAGAAATCGCTGCGGCGTGTACGTTGTACCTTGATAACGAAACTCCGACGGCGGTTCGCCGAGATACTTGTTGAGGATGGCGCGTACCTTCGGCATCACCTGCGCTTCATCCCAAAGCCGTTCTGATTTCACGTGTGCCATCAGCTGTTCGAGTTCGGCATAGAGTGCTTGATGATTGAAGGTCGTTGTTCCCTCTATCTTGTTGCCGTACGCTTCGGCGGGCATGGCGCCGTACACGCTGTACATATCGAGCACACCGGTGAAGAGGTCGCCAGGGGAAAACCGCGACGCCCCTTTGGTGGCAACGAATCGCTTGGCCTTCTCCTGAAACACGCAATAGAGCGGATAGAGCACGGACAGACGCACGGGCGGCATCTTTAAGCGCTCCATTTCGGATTCAAGAAACGACGAAGTAGCAAAACTCCAACAGATGAGCGTTGTGTCTTGATTCAGAGGCGAAAGGTGTGGAACAGCGTCGAAGTCGGCTTTGCTCGTTGGCTTCGAAAGCGTCTTCAAGAAATCATCCACCGATTGTTTGATGGATTGACCGAACACGGGTGAAGCACACAGCAGCAATGTTGCGACGAAACCGCGCAGCGCCTTCATCGTTGTCTCCTGAGAATGTTTGAAGTTCGTCGTTCGAAAATGTTACAGTCCTTCCTGCGCAATGAGGTACGAGAGAATGGCCATGCACGCGGCGCCGAGGGCAAGCTCGCGTTCATTCACTTTGTCGAAGGTGTCGGCATCGGTGTGGTGGTAATCGAAGTACCGGTGCGAATCGACGTTCAATCCGAACATGGGCACACCCTTGCGTCCCATAGGGCTGATGTCTGCACCGCCGCCGCCAATGAAAAATCGGTCGGCTCCGATTGCGCGGAAAAGAGGTTCCCACGACTTTGCTTTTGTGTATGCCGCCGTATCGCTGATGCCGAAACCGCGCGGCGTAAACCCACCTTCATCGGATTCAACAGCGGCGATATGACGTTCCTTTCCGCGCGTCGTATCGGCATAGCCGCGGCCGCCACGCAATCCGTTCTCTTCATTCATAAACATCACGGCGCGGATTGTCCGCTTGGGCTTGAGTCCGAGCGATTTGAGAATCCGCAGCGCCTCGATCGATTGCACGCATCCGGAACCGTCATCGTGCGCGCCTTGTCCCTTATCCCAGCTATCCAAGTGTCCGCCGATGACGATCACTTCATCGGGTTTCTCCGTGCCGCGTAGTTCTCCGAGAACATTGTAACTGCGCACATCGGATAAAGTCTGGCAGGCGAGCTTGACCGTAACGCGGACGTTCTTTTCCGTTTTCAAGACGCGACCGAGGAATTCCGCATCGTTGGTGCTGATGGCAATGCCGGGAACTTTCGGCAGCGTATCGGCGTAGCCCATACTGCCGGTGTGCGGAAAATCGTTCAAGCTGGAACTCATCGAACGGATCATCCACGCAACGCCGCCAGAGCGTGCCGCCATTATTGCGCCCCCCCATCGTTGGTCGACGGCGCGGCCGTATCCCTGAAACGTATTGATGAAACGTCGCTCGAACGCGCGATTATAGAAAACGATCTTGCCCTTCGCCGTTGCGCCAAGCGACGCCAGTTCCTGAAACGATTTCACTTCGACCACTTCCGCCGTGATGCCTTCCGGCGGCGTTCCAACGCTGCCTCCCAGTGCGCAGGCATTCAGTTTCTTTATCGTACCGGCATACGTAAGCGTTACTTCTTCTATTGGGCCGCGTACCCATCTCGGCACCATCACCGGTTCCAATCGCACGTTGTCAAATTGCAATTGCTCCATCGTTTTCTTCGCCCACTGCACCGCCTGATCGGCTTGTGGCGACCCGCTGATGCGATGGCCGATACCGAGCGCCAACTCTTTGAGCATGCCGATGGCGTGATTGGCTTCGAGCGCTTCAGTTGCGATGGCGGCGGAAACCGTATCGTAGCTGGCCTGCCCGAGTGCAATGGAAGAGAACAAGAGCAGAAAAAAGAATTGTTTCATCAGGATCCTCGCCTTCGCTTGATGATAGATTTGAGTTATTGGGAAAGTTTCTTGGTTCGTGCTTTTTCTTTTCGTGCAGTGCTTGTATCAAGGCGGCGTGAAACGGATGCCAGCCAAGGTACCGTAGCGTTGTAGATGTACTGATCGTCAAAAAAGACCTTGCCCTCTCCGAAACTTTCTTGTATCTTTATCGTAAAGATACGATAAAGGAACTGAAATGCCGACGGCCAAAACCGATGGATTCAAAAATCAAGATATCCGGCTGGCGGAAATTGCGAAGGCGCTGTCGCATCCGGCGCGTGTTGCAATTCTCCGCCATCTGGCAAAACGAAACGACTGTGTTTGCGGCGAGATTGTGGATGTCATCCCGCTGGCGCAAGCGACCGTTTCGCAACACCTGAAAGAACTGAAAAGAGTCGGCTTAATCAAGGGAGAGATTGACGGGCCGCGATCCTGCTATTGCATCAATACCGACACCATGAAACAGGCTTCGGGGATGTTGGGCGAGTTTCTCTCAACGATGAAAAAATGCTGCTAAGTGGACAGTCATTAAAAAAAGGAGAATCCTATGAGCACCGATGAAGAACTGAAAACAATCGTCAAAGAAAAGTACGCGCAGATCGCCCAGCAATCGCGGGAACGCAATGCGTCATCCTGCTGTGGTTCGACGTGTGGCTGCGGCGCCAACGATTTGTCGATCATGGCCGATGACTATACAAGCATGGATGGCTACGTGGCAGAAGCCGATCTGGGATTGGGGTGCGGAATTCCGACGGACGGCGCGGGAATCACAACAGGCCACACCGTGCTCGACCTTGGTTCCGGCGCCGGCAACGATGTGTTTGTCGCTCGCCGACTCGTTGGTGAGCGCGGCCGCGTGATTGGCGTCGATATGACCGAGGCGATGATCGAGAAAGCGAACGAAAATAATCGGAAGCTGGGATATGCCAATGTCGAGTTTCGGCTCGGTGAGATCGAAAACTTGCCGGTTGCTTCCTATTCTGTCGACGTAGTGATCAGTAATTGCGTTCTCAATCTGGTTCCGGATAAGTCGAAAGCATTTGCGGAAATCTTCCGCGTGCTGAAACCCGGAGGCCACTTCAGCATTTCGGATATTGTCGTGAGCGCGGAACTGCCGCCGGCCATTCAACAAGTTGCGGCATTGTACGCCGGCTGCGTTTCCGGCGCGTTGAAGAAGAACGAGTATCTTCGCCTCTTGAGTGAAGCCGGATTCGCCAATGTTGTTGTGAAGAAGGAAAAGAAAATCGATGTGCCGGATGACATTCTGTTGGAATATATGTCCAAC
>JACRFF010000345.1 GCA_016218005.1 Ignavibacteriales bacterium | reverse complement strand
TTCTGAAGCCGCTCTATCACAAAACCTTGCTCGTAGTCCTCCGCAGGAAGTGGGCGGTTGTCTCTGGGGCAACGGTAATGGTGGTTGCAACATTCCTGCTCTTCGCACGTTTGGGTGGCGAGTTCATCCCAACGCTGGACGAAGGGGATATTCTCATCGAACTACGTCGATTGCCGAGCATCTCGTTGACCGAATCAATCCATACGGCGCAAATGCTTGAAAAAGAACTGATGACAATTCCGGAAGTAGTCAAAGTGGTCAGCAAGACCGGAAGGCCGGAAATCGCCAATGATCCGATGAGCATCCACCAGACGGATGTCTACATCATTATGAAGCCAAAAGATGCGTGGAGGTCGGCAAAGACCAAAGATGAGATGATCTCCCAGATGACGAGAGCGATGAACCGGATTCCAGGTATTTGGGGTGGTTTTTCACAGCCCATCGAGATGCGCTTCAATGAGTTGATCGCTGGTGTGCGTTCCAATGTCGGTATTAAGGTGTTTGGGGATGATCTTGAGACACTTGCTCGCGTTGGAGACCAGATTGTCAGCCTCGTGCAACCAATCTCCGGCGCCGCAGATGTACGCGCGCAGCAAGTGGCGGGATTACCTCAACTGCAGATCGTCATTGACCGGAACAAAATTGCGCGGCACGGGATCAACGTTGCGGACGTGAACATCCTCATCCAGACAGCAATGGTAGGAACCGAGGTGGGGAAAATTTATGAAGGCGAAAAACAGTTCGACCTTGTTGTTCGTTTCAATAAGCAATCGGGAAACGACGTGGATGCCATCAAGAGCCTTCTTGTTCCTACACCCAACGGAGCTCTGGTTCGGCTCGGCGATATTGCAAATTTTGTGATGGCCGAGGGACCCGCTGAGATAACGCATGTTCAGGGAAGAAGACTGCTTGTCGTCGATTCTAACGTACGTGACCGAGACATTGAAAGTTTTGTGAAGGAGGTGCAATCGGTTATCGCCCAAAAAGTCAAACTTCCGACGGGATACACTATTTCCTATGGGGGCGAATTTGAGAATCTTGAGCGCGCCCGGGAACGCTTAATGATTGTCGTGCCAATTTCTCTCTTCGTGATATTTCTCCTGCTCTTTGCTTCCGTGAATTCTGTTCGGCAGGCGCTGATTATCTTTTCCGCAATCCCGCTCGCCATTGTGGGTGGCGTGATTGCACTGTGGATACGAGACATGCCGTTTTCTATCTCGGCAGGAGTGGGGTTCATTGCGCTCTTCGGCGTTGCAGTGTTGAATGGGTTGGTCATGCTTTCATACTATAACAAGCTCATTCAAGAAGGCATGAGCATCCGTGACGCCGTCATGAAAGGGTCCGAGACACGCTTGCGACCCGTCATTACCACTGCGCTCGTTGCAAGCCTCGGCTTCATCCCAATGGCGCTATCAACTTCAGCCGGCGCGGAAGTGCAGCGACCATTAGCCACTGTTGTCATTGGCGGACTTATAACGTCAACTTTATTGACGCTTGTGGTGCTTCCGGTGATATTTGAATGGATCGAAAAGAAAAAGGAGAACTAATCTATGTCCCACTCTCTGAGTCAAGAACATCTCCCGTGTCTGCATGAGCACAGGCCCGTTGCGCAGCACAAGAGAGATGAAACTGGTCAT
>JACRFF010000349.1 GCA_016218005.1 Ignavibacteriales bacterium | reverse complement strand
CGGAAGAGGAATCTGGTACCGCACATTTGCGGTGGTGATGAACATAACTTTGGAGAGGTCGTAATCCACTTCCAAATAGTGGTCGCTGAAGGCAACGTTTTGCTCGGGGTCGAGCACTTCCAACAGCGCCGCCGAGGGGTCGCCGCGAAAATCCATGCTCATCTTATCCACTTCATCCATCAAGATAACGGGGTTGACAACGCCGGCGCGTTTCATCGACTGGATGATCTTGCCTGGCATGGAGCCGATGTAGGTTTTACGGTGTCCGCGAACCTCGGCTTCATCACGAACGCCCCCTAATGAAATACGCACAAACTTTCTGCCCAGTGCGCGCGCAATCGATTTCGCAAGCGACGTTTTGCCGACGCCCGGCGGACCGACGAAGCACAGAATCTGCCCGCGCATTTCTTTCACCAAGTTCAAGACGGCAATGTGTTCGAGAATGCGGTCCTTCGGCTTATCAAGGCCATAATGATCTTCCTCCAGAATCTGTTTGACGTGCGTAATCTTCAGGTCGTCTTTCGTGCGCTTGTGCCACGGAACGGCAATGAGCCAATCGAGATAGTTGCGCGTAACGGTAAATTCCGGCGACATCGGAGAAGTTTTTTTCAGTTTGTTGAATTCTTCCAACGCTTTTTCGCCAACCTCCTTCGGCATCTTTGCGTGCCGAATTTGTTCCTTCAGCTTTGCAAGCTCCGGCGATGATTCGTCTTCACCAAGTTCGTCCTGCAAAATGCGGATTTGCTCCTGGATGAAATATTTTCGCTGCGACTTTTGGATGTTGTCCTGCACCTTGTTGTCGATGTCTCGTTCGATTTTGAGGATATCAACCTCGGTGGTAAGAATTTTCGAAAGCTCGTACAGTTGGTCGCGCAGGTGTTGAATCTGGAGAACGCGCTGTTTCACCTCAACGCTTTGCAGTAAGTTGGCCGCCGCGTAGTACATTTTCCGTTGAGGTTCTTTGATGTTTTCGTAGGCCATCAACAGTTCGGGCGGCAGGTTGCGGTTGAGGCGTATGTACTCTGTAAAGAGCGTCGTATTGTGCCGTACAAGAGCATCAATTTCACGTCCGCTTGGAAGCTCGGTCTTGTTCAACGCAATTTCAGCTTCAAGAAAGTTGGAGTTGGGAAGGAACTTCTTGATCGTCGCCTGAGCCAAACCATCCACAAGGATTTTCATCAGCCCGTTTGGCAGTTTGAGCATTTGAACGATCTTGGCAACCGTACCTTCACGAAAGACGTCGTCTTCGCCAGGCTCATCGACTGAAGCGCTTTTTTGCGCCACAAGAAAGATGTTTTTGCCGCGCTCCAGCGCTTCGCTCGCCGCGCGAAGAGAGCTTTCCCGGCCAACCAGCACAGGAAAAATCATGTACGGAAACACCACCACGTCGCGCAGCGGCAGGACGGACAGCCGAGTAGGAATGTTGTCAAGCGTTTCGATGGCTTGATTGTTGAATTTAATGTCTTGTTCGCTCATAGAATGCTGTGCGTTCGGGTCTGGTTTTTTCTTTTGATGCTCGCCACGCAGTTATTGTGTGTGGATAAATGTACTGATGAAACACGGTAGATTCAATCTGTCAAATATTTCAAATTCAAAATATCTACAATGCGCCGTTGAGAAACCTCACAAGCGGCGCGGCGTCCTCGCAGATTCGTGCGGCGAGACCGGCAAAGCCGGGTTTGAAACATTCCTCGCCCTTCAGCGACACGCCGACAAAGAATTGTTTGAGCTTCAGCCATTCTGCCATGGGGTGCGCATCGTCGTATCCTCTTGGCACTCGTTGAAGTTTGGCGCCTTCGATCTTACCGAATCGTTTTTTGAATGATCGTTCGTTGAGAATCGAGAGAAACTCTTTACCGCGTCCCGCAATTGCTTTGCGAATCTTTTTCAGTTGTTCACCGTCGGGCACGTAGATGCCGCCGCCGACAAAACACTCGCTCGGTTCCACGTGCAGATAGTAACCAGAACCGACAAATCCTTTCGGCTTCCCCGCGAGCACAATGTGCGCCGCCACATGGGTTTTGTATGGCGTCTTGTCTTTGCTAAAGCGCACGTCGCGATAGATGCGAAAGATGGAGCGCTTGGGATTGAGGTCAAACTCCGGGGCAAACCGTGTAAATTGTGGCCGCAAGGATGCAATAAGCGATTGCATGGGTAATCTGACGAAGCTTTCATACTCATGCTTGTGCTTCTCAAACCATTCGCGGTGATTGTTCTTTCGCAACTGGGCAAAGAAGCGAAATGCCTCCTTCGGGAATCCGACGAACGGCGGATACTGGTCTTGATCAAGTAACCACGCTGAAGATTTCACTGTAACTTTTTCTCCTAAATAATCCTGTATTCTTTTCCTTCAATCGCAGCTCGAACAAATCCATCTGCCTTCTCGAGCCGTGCTTGCGCTTCTTCAGGCAAAACGTTTGCCTTGATCATCACCAATGCCGTCTTCACACGATAATCTGCGCGCTCAAGGTACAACGACGATTCTTCATAACTTTTTCCGGTAATCGTCATTACAATGCGCTTTGCTCGTTCGCGAAGTTTCAAGTTCGTCATTTGAAGATCGATCATCATGTTTTCGTACACTTTTCCCATGCGGATCATTGCTGCCGTCGTCATCATATTGAGAACAAGTTTCTGTGCGGTTCCTGATTTCATGCGCGTTGAGCCCATGATGACTTCGGGTCCAACATCAGGACAAATTGCAACGTCGATTACGTTTTTCAATTCTTGGTATTCAGGTAGATCAAGGTTCGAGCGTGGATTTGTCGTTACATACAGCGTCTTGGCTCCGCGCTGCTTCGCACGCTTGATTGCACCGACCACGTAGGGTGTGCGCAGGCTTGCCGCTATACCGCACACAACATCGTTCGGCCCTACGGTCTTCGCATCAACGTCGGCAGATCCGTTTTCCTCTTTGTCTTCAGCCCCCTCTTGTGCGCGGAACATTGCCCGATCACCGCCAGCAATTGTTCCCTGTATGAGCAGTGGGTCGGTTCCGTAGGTGGGCGGACATTCAACAGCGTCAAGCACCCCCAACCTGCCGCTTGTACCCGCCCCAAAATAGAAAAGGCGTCCACCATTCTTAAATGCTCTCACAATAATGTCAACCGCTTGCGCAATGTACGAAAGCTGGGTCGCCACCGCCGCCGGTACCGCCTTGTCTTGATCGTTGATGATGGTAACGATTTCAAGCAAGGTTCGAGCGTCGATATCCATGCTGTCGGGATTTCGTTGCTCGGTAGTCAGCTTCCCCAACTGATCAAATAGTTGTTCGTGCGGAGTCACAAAGGTCCCCTTTAGAATTCTACAATAACAAGCTTCTTGTCTACAAACGGCAGGGACTCAGAACCGTTGAAGGACAGGTTGATCGCTTTCATTGTCAGTGTGGGATGTTTCAACTTTGCGCTTGAGATTTCCTTGTCAATATCCCCGCCTTTGAAGGCAAGCAGTGAGCCTGAACGGATGTGCAATTTCAATTGGTCGGGTTTTTCCCCCACGTGGAGAGATGCGCGAGAGATTAGGAATGGTGCCGACCAATCAATCAAATCTCTCAATGGGGCTACAGCACGAGAAACAACAACGTCAAACGTTTTCTTAAAGTTGTGTTGATGACCCATGTCTTCCGCTCTTCCCCAGACCGTGTGGGCGTTCCTAATTGCGAGATATTCTATCATTTGGGCAACGGCCTCGACCTTCTTCTTTGTTGCATCCAGCAGAAGGAACTCGCACTCATCAAACAAAATACTCCACGGAATTCCCGGCAATCCGCCCCCCGTTCCCAGATCAAGAACCCTCAGCCCACTGTTAAGAAAGATCTTGAATAGCGGGGATATCGATTGGAGGATGTGGTTCTGCCAGAGGTTTTCTTCGTCCTTTCGTGATATTAGGTTGATTTTTTGGTTCCACTTCATAAGGCAGCCTGCATACCTCGAAAGGCGTAACATTTTTTCGTCTTCTACAACAAGTCCATTTTTGCGACAAGTTGTAAGGAACCCCAGCTCTTGGGTGTCATGCTGATTTTTGCGTTCCACGTGAAACCGCTATCCTCTAAGATACACCATCAAAACAGAAACGTCGGCTGGCGTTACGCCGCTGATACGAGACGCTTGACCAAACGAGCGGGGCTTGACTCGAGACAATTTTTCCCTCCCCTCGGAAGAAAGTGAAAGAATCGTCGCGTAGTCTACGTCTTCTGGAATCCGTGATTGCTCATAGCGGTCAAACCTCTCGACCTGCTCAACTTGACGGGTCAAATAACCCTCATACTTTATTTCAATCTCGAGTTGCTCAATAATTTCTTGGCCCAACCGCCCCTGAACCCCAAACAGCGTGTTGACAAAGAACGGGGTTCCCTTTACTTCTGGGATATTCGCAAGATCAGCCATTCCAACGTTTGCTCTCTTGAGAAGCCCAGACAATTTTTCTGACTCAACAATAACCGATTCCCCTTTTGACTCAAGCATTGAATTCACAGAGCTGGGTTTAATCTTCAGCTTCTTTAATTCTGCTACTGCGTCGTTGACCAATCTCCGCTTTTGTCTTGCTCTTTCGACTGCCGATTGCGGCAAAAGGCCGATCTGGTAGCCTGTCTCAGCCAAGCGAAGGTCGGCGTTATCTTGCCTTAGAAGTAATCGGTGCTCTGCTCTGGAAGTAAACATCCGATATGGTTCATCGGTGCCCTTGCTTACGAGGTCGTCTGTTAAGACGCCAATGTAGGCATCCGACCTCCGGAGTACAAACTCTGATTCCCCATTAACTTTCCGTGCCGCGTTGATACCGGCAATAAGCCCTTGAGCCGCCGCTTCCTCGTAACCAGAAGTGCCATTTATCTGTCCCGCAAAGTACAGACCATCTACTCGCTTGGTTTCCATGGTAAGCTCAACTTGATGCGGTGGGAAAAAGTCGTATTCCACCGCGTAGCCCGGTCGCAACATGCTTGCCATTTCCAAACCGGGAATCGTTCTCAGGCCTTCGATTTGTATATCTTCGGGAAGGCTTGTGGAGAATCCATTTACATATACAATGTTTGTATCGTAGCCTTCTGGTTCAAGAAAGAGGTGGTGGCTTTCTTTGTCGGAGAACCGATTTATCTTGTCCTCAATGGATGGACAATATCGTGGACCTGTTGCCTTTATTCTCCCCGTGAACATGGGCGACCGATCAAATCCTGTGCGCAGAACATTGTGGGTTTGCGCGTTAGTGCGTGTAAGATACATCGGAATCAGCCGACTAAAAATTCTTTCGTTCTGGAATGAGAATGGTTGTGGAGGATTATCGCTGGCCTGTTCCTCTGTCTGTGCAAAATCAATCGAACGGATGTCGATTCGGGGGGGTGTTCCTGTTTTCAGGCGTCCGCTGATAAAGCCAAGCTTTTCCAGGTTCTCTGTAAGTCCAAGCGAGGGTCTTTCGTTATACCGACCACCCGGGGTGTGCGAAAGTCCCGTGTGGAGAAGTCCGCGCATAAACGTACCTGCACACAGAATGAACGTTTGGCAGGAAATCTTTCGTCCCGATATTGCCTTAATACCCACGACCTTCTTTTTGCCGCGTTCCTCCTCAACGAAAACCTCAACCACCGCATCTTCGTCAACCCACAGTCCTTCTTGGTTAATGATGCGGTTCTTAGCCTCTCTTGAATAACCTTCGCGATCGTTTTGGCACCTTGGCGACCAAACGGCCGGTCCCTTCGATTTGTTGAGCATCCGAAAATGAATTCCTGTCGCATCGGCCAGCTTCCCCATTTCTCCACCCAGCGCGTCTATCTCACGAACGAGATGTCCTTTTGCGGTACCTCCAATAGCCGGATTACACGACATTCTGCCAATTGCCTCTTTATCCATTGTCAACATCAATACAGCGCACCCCAGTCGCGCCGCGGCCAGGGCGGCTTCAATAGCTGCGTGGCCTCCGCCCGCAATCACAACATCATATTGTTTTCTAACAGTCTCCATTCGGTCTCACCCGTTTCACGTGAAACGGCTACTTCCCAACACAAAAGTTGGCAAAGATTGAATTCAACATTTCTTCGCTGGTCACCTCTCCCACTATTTCAGCAAGGGCTTTTGTTCCAGCCATTAAGTCCATAGACACGAGGTCTGCGCTCTTGCTGTTGTTCAGGCCCTCCCTCGCAAAGAGAAGATGGTTCCTCGATCGTTCTAGCGCCTCTATGTGTCTTGAGTTTGTGACCAACCCAGAGGTGTCTTGGCTTCCAATGTTGGGTAATGCGGTTGAAAACATCTTCTCCCTTAGCTCGGCCAATCCTTCGCCTGTCTTTGCGGAGACACGACATT
The DNA here is from genome assembly GCA_016218005.1 of Ignavibacteriales bacterium. GTDB lineage: Bacteria > Bacteroidota > Ignavibacteria > UBA10030 > UBA10030 > JACRFF01. Next base: position 11,193 of record JACRFF010000349.1, on the reverse strand, counting down.
CTGCTGAATTGACACCATGAATAGCGGGAACATCCCCGGCTAAATCGGCTTTGTTCAGCACTCGGATAATATTCTTTCCGTCCAAAAGTGGGTCGCTGCCGTTTTTTACCGGCCGCATTGCTTCTGAGACAAGTAGGACAATGTCTGCGTTTTCAATTTTCAGCCTTGTGCGCCGGACGCCCTCTTGTTCCACGGCGTCGGAGGACGCTCTTATTCCCGCGGTGTCCGCAATTTGGAACAATGCCCCATGAATGTTTATGGAGTCTTCAATAACATCGCGCGTTGTCCCGGGGACATCGGCAACAATGGCTCTTTCTTCGTTAAGAAGGGCGTTGAGTAGACTTGACTTCCCAACATTGGGGGCGCCCGCAATTACCACCCGAACACCTTCTCGAAGCACTCTTCCCTCTTGCTTTGTCGATAGCAGACCATCAATGTCGGTAATAACCGAGTTGATTAGCGCAATTGCCTTTCCACGGTCCACAAATTCATATCCATCTTCAACAAAGTCTAACTCCAACTCCAACAGCCCGAGAGTTTCTAACAGAGCCGTCCGTATGCGCCTTACGATTTGGGATAGCCCGCCTTCAAGCTGGTGTAGCGACATCTCTCGTGCCTTTTCCGAGCGTGCATGGATAAGGTCGGCAACCGCTTCGGCTTGAGCTAGATCCAGTTTACCGTTGAGGAACGCGCGTAACGTGAACTCGCCGGGCTCTGCACTTCTTGCGCCGGTACAGAGTGCTTGATGAAGAACGCGGTTTGTAATGACAAGTCCGCCGTGACAACTAATCTCGACTACATCCTCGCCAGTGTACGACCTTGGCGCTCGGAACACGGTGCAAAGAACCTCATCAACATACTCGCGGTTCAGACCAACAATTCTTCCGTAGTGCACCGTATGAGATGCTGCAACGGAGAGCGGGTGCTTTCCCTCAAACATCCTATCGGCCACACTAAGGGCTTCTTTACCGCTAACTCGAATAATGGCAATCCCGCCTTCTCCGATTGGCGTAGCAATTGCAGCAATTGTATCGGCGGTGCTCTTAATCATAATTACAAGCGGGAATGAAATGTACAAAACCGGCGAGCGTTTTACAACCATTGCAAACGAACAACGCCCCGCACTTGCAGGGTGTTGTTACAATGCGATATTGCTGTTGCTACTTTTTTAGCCTTGGTATGTTGCCCAGCTTTCCAAAAAGGCCGCCCTTGCTTTTTTTCTTCGGTTCTACTTTTCTCAACGGCTCATCTCCGTGCTGTTTATTGATGATCATCTGTTGTCCGATCGACAGCACATTAAACACCGTGTAGTAAAGGTTCAGTCCAGAGGGAAAACTGTTAAACAAAAGCGTCATCATAATGGGCATCATCCATACCATTGCTTTCTGTCTCGGGTCTGTGGTCGTCATTTTGGATTGGAAGAACATCGTAACGCCCATGATAAGCGCCAACCCGCTGATATCTTTGATGCCAAGAAGCGGCAATTGAAACGGCAGACTATAAATGACGTCGGGTACGGACAGATCGCGAATCCACGCAACGAAACTCGCTTGTCGAAGTTCGATCGACGATCGAAAGACCGAGAAGAGCGCATACAAAATCGGAAGTTGCAGCAGCAGTGGCAAGCAACCCCCCGCAGGGTTCACGCCGTACTCTTTGTACAGGCCCATCACTGCGCGATTCATTTTTTCAGGATCATCTTTGTACTTTTCTTTGATCTCTTCCATCATCGGCTGCAGGGCTTGCACTCTTTTCATTGACCGCATGCTGCTCTTCGTCAGCGGATGCAGAACAATCTTGATCACGATTGAGAAGACGATAATGACTATTCCCCAGTTGGGAACAACATAGTGGATGGCTCCGAAAAGCGGCAGCATCACATACTCTGCTATCGGTCGAATCACCCACGCCGCACCAAGGCTCATCATCTGCTCTAATCCAACGCCATAAGATTTCAACTGTGTATGGTCGAGCGGGCCTAAGTACACATCGATGTTGGAGGCTTCTTCAACGCCTCCTTTGAAGGGCATCTTCAGTGCAATCGTATAGGTTTCTATTTCGCCACTCTCCGGCAATGGGCGGTGGTCGCCAGAGATAAAGGCACCTTCGGTCGGTGCGTGTGCGGGTATTAAGGCAACCGCAAAATACTTGTTGCGTGTTCCTATCCAATCGACGGCACCGCTAAATTCTTTTTCTGCACGCTCGCCAATTTTTGCAGCGTTGATTTCGGTAAGCTCCTTGCCTGCGTACACGTATGCGGCAGCAAAATCTGACTCGCTTCGACTATCGTGCTCGGCATAGCGAAGTCCGTTTTCCCACACAAGTTGGTAACCGAAATTCGCAATTACCGCCGCCATGCCCCGCATGGTGATTGTGGACTTAAAGCCATTTGTGTCGTTTCGGAATAAGTACCGCTTGAGAAGAACCCCGCCGTTGGACGAGGGGAGGGTAAGTGTTATTTCAAATTCAAAATTGTTTTTGTCTAACCGAATTTTTTCTGGTGCGCCGGGCGCGTCAAAAAACAGGTCGCGGGTATTGATAACCCGTCCGTCGGTGGTGGTGAACAGAAGATTGTAGTCGCCGCGCTTTTCATAGTCTACCATTTGGACGGGGTAGCCATCCCACGTTTTGTAGTCCTTGAGTTCCCACTTTTTTAACGCTCCGCCGCGCGTCGAAAGTTCGGCCCGATAGTGGTCGGTTTCTACAACAATGATTCGTTCTTGGCCGGTGTTTCTTCCCCCAAAAAATTTACCGAGCGAATCGTTGGTTGACCGTGTTTCTGCCTGTTTGATACGCAATGTATCCTTCGCGATGGGGGCAGCTTTAATGCTCGTGGGAGTGGCTTTTTCGGGGACAACAGGTTTGGGGGCTGGGGCATTGAGCCACATCCAGACTACCAGTACCAAAAAAATAAGCACAAATCCAATCGTTGCCTGACGATCCATGTGTAATAATTCCTTTGTAGGCTATGGAACGGGGTCAAAACCTCCGGCGCGATGCCACGGATGGCATCGAGAGATTCGCTTAACGGCAAGCCATGACCCCTTAATGGCGCCGTGTTGTTGCAATGCCTCAATGGCATATTCTGAACACGATGGAATAAATCGGCAGTGGTTAAAGGGAAGAAGCGGGGAAACCAACATCCGATATGCGCGGATGGCTGCAACGAGTAAATGCTTCATGTTGCTGACTGCTTGGATTGCCGGCAGATGTGCTTAAGTACTTTCCGGATAGGTCCTCGAATATCTTCAAGCCCGGCCGTGTTGATGGGTCTGTTCGTGCGCCCAACATACATCAACACCATCGTTGTTGGCTTTCTTTGTGGTTGTGAATCCAGCATCTTTTTTTCTAAGCGATATGCTTCACGCATAAGCCTCTTCGCACGATTGCGCTCGACGGCTGAGCGCAGTTGCCGCGTAGTTGCAAATCCAACCCCTGTTCGTCCGGCTCTCGACTCGTCAATAAGAAAGTACGCGCGTATTGGGGGAATAAATATTGGAGTGCCCTTTGAAATAACGCTCGCAAACGCACCGTGGCCGCGCAATTTTTCCGCTTTCTTTGAGCGGAAGCGCGGACCAACGCCTTGTGCTTGCCCTACCGTTCGTCGCTGACCGTTAGTTTTTTTCGTCCTTTTGCTCGACGGCTTGCCAACACCTTGCGCCCGTTCTTCGATGCCATTCGCGCCCGGAACCCGTGCGCATTCTTTCGCTTCCGACGGTGCGGTTGATACGTTCGTTTCATCGTGTCTCCTCTTTGTCATTGTATAAATTGTAAAGTAAGATACAAAAAATCACAGGCCTTTCCAAGATCGCCGCTTCCACAAAATTTTCATGAAGATTTTTCTTGCGCGTAAGGGTTCATGCTGTTATAATTGCAGGCGCAGGTTCGTTCTTGTTTTAGGGTGAACAACTTGTGAACAACCGATATTTCGACGGCTGTTCATTTCGATTTGTGCTTCCAACGATTTCTCTTGGCGGTTCGGTTGTGTGTGAGTTGTTGCGCGTTTTCAAATTATACCGATGGTTTCATTTTGATTCTCGTGCGTTGCTCATAGGTCGATTCGGCATGCTTTTTCTTCGTGTGGATAATTTGGTGGATATGTTGGCAATCATGGTTTTGGGTGTATGAACGCTCTCCCTCTTCCTCTCGAACATAATTTGCAGCCCGATTTGCAACCCGCGCTCGATGCATGGAATGCATGTCTTCACTTGATTCAGGAACACGTTTCCAGTCTTAGTTTCAAGACTTGGTTCCAGCCGATCACCCCAACAAAGCTTGACGGGGCATCGTTGACCGTGCGGGTTCCGAGCCAGTTCTTTTATGATTGGCTGGAAGAACATTACAACCCCCTGTTACAATCGACCCTTGTTACCGTGCTCGGCCACGAGGCAAAACTCTTTTATGTCGTTGAGGCCGAAGATTCTTCTACGATCGCACTGCAAACTTCCCTCTTCGACCAAGATTCGGCAAAACCGACCGCGCAAAAAGAGTTTGCTCCGCACGTATCGCTCCGCAGCGAGTTACTGCCGGCCGTACAGCACAATCTGAATCCCCGTTATACTTTTGAAAACTTTATCAAGGGGGATTGCAATCAGCTTGCGCGTGCCGCCGCACTGGCTGTTGCAAACAACCCAGGCGGAACATCGTTCAATCCGCTTGTCATTTACGCCGGCACCGGACTTGGCAAGACGCATTTGATGCACGCACTGGGAAATCATGCGCTTGCATCCGGCAAGGCAAAGCGTGCGGCATACGTTTCGAGCGAAAAGTTCACAATTGATTTTGTGGATGCCATTCAAAGCGACACCGTGAACGATTTTTCTCAGTACTACCGCAGCATGGATTTGTTGGTCGTCGACGATATCCAGTTCTTCTCGGGAAAAGAAAAAACTCAGGATAACTTTTTCCACACGTTCAACACGCTCTATCAAGCGGGTAAGCAAATTGTTCTCTCCTCCGATGTTCCGCCGAAGGAATTGAAGGGCTTAGACGAGCGGTTGATTTCCCGATTTCAATGCGGGCTGACCGCCGATATTCAGCCGCCCGACTTAGAAACGCGCATCGCTATTCTCCAAAAGAAGAGCGAAGACAATAACCTTGAGCTTAGCCCACATATCACCGACTTCATTGCGGCAAACGTTACAACAAACATTCGCGAGTTGGAGGGTTGCTTGATCAGTCTGCTCGCGCGAGCCTCACTGGAAAACAGGGAAATCAATCTTGACCTCGCCAAAGATGTTTTGCGTGTTGTCGTCAGTGAGGTCCGGACCCCGTTGACGATTGAAAAAATCCAGCATTCGGTGTGCGAGCACTTTAACATTCCCGAAGACCTCCTTCGAGCCAAGACGAGGAAGCAAGAAATCGTTGAGGCAAGACAGGCCGCTATGTATCTTGCTAAAGAACTTACAAGCTCTTCACTCAAAACAATAGGCTTGCATTTTGGTGGACGCGACCACAGTACCGTTATCCACGCCTACCAAACCATCGAAGACAGAATGCGGATCGACTCCTCTTTCAAGCAACAAATAGTACAACTGCGTCGCTTATTGGAGTCTCTAAAATAGTTTGTTTTTATCCTTGTGGAAAAGATATGGGTTGGTGTTTGTTCTCTGTTAATGACTGTTTGGTTTGTTTCTTTCCGACAAAACCAAGTTTTTTATCCACAACACACAAGTCTTTGTCCTCACAAAAAACACAGGTTAAATCGCCGTCTTCTCCCGAAGGTGGCGAAGCCATGTCTTTGCCAGATGCCTGCCCGTCCGTCAGGCGGGGATTCCCACCTTACTCTCTACACCAGTATAAACACTATCAACTTATTCACACTATAACACTAACTATTCTTTTACCTCTTCATATATCTATATTAGTAGTAAGATTGTTGTAACTCCCCAAAAAAATCAATATCTTTTTTACACCAACCAAACCCGATCTCATAGGAGTAATACCGAATGAAATTTACGGTAGGGAGTTTAGACCTTCAGCGAGTGCTTACCAAAGTTAGCGGTGTTGTTCCGACGAAATCCACGCTGCCAATTCTTGAAAACATTCTTTTCTCGCTTTCTAAGAATACCCTTAAATTGGCTGCCACAGACCTTGAGGTTTCGGTTACCGCGACACTTGAAGTAAAAGGTACCGAGGACGGAACGGTTGCTGTTCCTGCCAAGCGGATGATGGACACCATTCGTGCGCTTCCGGAAGTTCAAATTATTTTCCACGCCGAAACATCTTCACAGAAGATCAAGATGATAACCGATAGCGGCGAATATGGTTTGGTTGGCGAGTCTAGCGAGGAGTTTCCGGCTATTCCGCAATTCAAAGCGGAAGACGAGATCGTGCTGGACGGAAAAACTCTCAGCGCGATGATCGGAAGAACGCTTTTTTCTGTAAGCACCGACGAACTGCGGCCGGCGATGACAGGCGTGTTGTTTCAGATCAAGGGAGGCGACATGCGTGTTGTTGCCACCGACGGACACCGATTGGTACGCATCAACTATTCAAATCTAACACCGGCAAGAATTAAGAAAGACATTATTGTTCCGGCAAAAGCGCTGCATTTGGTTTCCCGTTCGGTGCAAGAGGGCAACAACACTATCTCTGTGGACAACACACACGTTCAGTTCTCGTTTGGAAGCACAACGCTGATCTCGCGGCTTATCCAAGAAAACTACCCCAACTACGAGTCTGTAATTCCGCTTGATAACGACAAGAAACTTACGATCAGCCGCGACCTGTTGCTTGCGTCGGTACGGCGGGTATCGCTCTACTCCAGCAGTACAACGCATCAAGTTCGCCTCACGGTAAAGAAGAACGAGCTTCGTGCTGCCGCGGAAGACGTCGATTTCGGCGGAGAGGCGAAAGAAAAAATCCCATGCCAGTATGACGGCGACGAAATGGAGATAGGCTTCAACTCCACCTACCTTATCGACATTCTTTCGCACGCCGAGTCTGAAGACGTGGTCTTTAAGCTCAGCACGCCGGTGCGCGCGGCGATTATTACACCCCACGTGTCGAGCGAAGGGGAGGAAGTGTTGATGTTGGTGATGCCGATGCGGTTGAACAACTGACTCCGGCCGCTGGTGCACACAGACGAGGCTTATTGGATAGCCCCATCCCCGCAAGGATTGGGGCTATCGCGTTGTAATGAAGGTAATGCCGCATGAAGTTGCTGCGCCTGCAGATCGAAAATTTTCGGAATCACATCAACACGCACGTTACGTGTTCATTAAATTCGAATGTTTTTTCGGGGAACAACGGCGAAGGGAAGACGAACGTTCTCGAAGCCGTATCATTTCTATGCCTTACCAAAAGTTTTTACGCCGCAACAGACAACACGGCGCTGCGGTTCGGTCAGCCTCATTTTCATGTTGAGGGGGAATTTCAATCCGACCAGGGCGTTCATTACGCCGTACGCGTAACATACGACGGCGCAACAAACGCAAAGCATGTTTTGATCAACAATGCCGCGGTTGGAAAACTCTCCACCGTGGTCGGACAGTTTCCGATCGTTGTGCTCTCACCGGAGAACAATGCGATTACGTTTGGCGGACCGGGCGACCGCCGCAAGTTTATGGATTTAGTGATCGCGCAGGCGAGCAAATCCTATTTCGAAGACCTGCTGGAATATCGAAAGGTCTTGCGCCAGCGAAACAAGATTCTTTCGGACGCCAAGCAAACGCGCGCGGATTGCTCTACACTGCTTGAACCGTGGAACGAAACGTTGGTTACGCGCGGCGCCAAGATCGTGCTGAAGCGCAGAGAGTTTGTGAAAGAGTTCCGGCCGCAGGTGGAGCAACAATTTGCGGAACTGGTCGGGCAGAGCGAAATCCCCGGCGTCGCCTACGCCAGCGATGTTGGAAACGATGCCCAGCCGTCGCTTGGGGAAATTGAACGTGCACTTGCGGAAGGGTTGAAGCAACGATATGGCGAGGAAAGACGAACCGGAACCACGCTCGTGGGTCCGCACCGAGACGAGTTAGAGTTCACGCTCAACAACACGGAGCTGCGCCGGTTTGCATCGCAGGGACAGCACAAAACGTTCTTAGTGAGTTTGAAGCTGGCGGAATTTTTCTACCTGCAAGAGCGTTGCAGAGAAACACCGCTGTTGCTGCTGGACGACGTGTTCGGCGAGTTAGACGAACACCGCGCCGTAAACGTTCTGCGCCGAACCGCATCGATGGGGCAAACGTTCATCACAACGACAGATGACCGAATTCTTCGGCACTACGCGCAAACGCACTATCAACAATTCACGGTAGCGGGTGGACGAGTTAGCAATGGCGAAACGATTGCAATTGCACAGTAAGCCGCTCGGCAGTGCCCTGCAAGAGCTTGTTGAGGGGCTTGGGATTTCCAAGAAGCTGCGCGAGTACGATGCGGTAACGCGGTGGGAAGAAATTGTTGGGGCGGCGATTGCTCGCGTAACGCGCGCAGAGAAAATTACGCACGGCGTACTGATCGTCAGCGTTCGCACGAGCACGTGGCGCAATGAACTTCAGCTGAGGAAGAACGACATCATTACTAAGCTGAACTCAACGCTCGGCAACAACGTCGTCAAAGACATTCGATTTCACTAAGAAGCGGAAACCATGGCATCAAAAAAAGAAACGAAACCAACCACCGGCAGCCCGAAAACGTACACCGCGGACGATATCACCGTTCTTAAAGGATTAGAAGCGGTACGGCGGCGACCGGCGATGTACATCGGCGATATCAGCGCGCGCGGATTGCACCACCTTGTGTATGAGGTGGTCGACAACTCCATTGATGAAGCGCTTGCCGGGTTCTGCAAGAGTATCAACGTTACGATCAACGACGACGGGTCGGTAACGGTGGAAGACGACGGACGCGGCATTCCCACCGATATCCATCCGGAAGAGAAACGCTCCGCGCTCGAAGTCGTCATGACGGTGCTGCACGCGGGCGGCAAGTTCGATAAGAACACGTACAAAGTTTCCGGCGGATTGCACGGCGTCGGCGTTTCGGTGGTGAACGCGCTGAGCGAATGGCTCGAAGTCGAAGTCCGGCGCGATGGCAAAACATTTTTCCAGAAGTATAAGAAAGGAGACCCCGTTGCCGCCGTCAAGGTGATCGGCAAAGCGGAGCGCGGAAAGACAGGTACGCGGGTAACGTTCGTGCCGGATGGGACGATCTTCAAGAACCGCCTCTTCAAGTTCGATACGCTGGCGGAACGATTGCGCGAGCTTGCATTCCTGAATTCGGATGTTACGCTGCACATCAAAGACGCGCGCGGAAAATCATGGGTATCCTCCGCAAGGAGTCCTTCGGACATCCCTTCAGGAAAAAACGAAGAAACGTTCCACTTCAAAGGCGGCTTGGTTGAGTTCGTGAAGTACATCGACTCGACACGCCCGTCGATCATGAAAAAAGTCTTCTATGCAAAAGGAGAAGACAAAGACGAAGCGGGCCGCGCCGTCGAGGTCGAGGTTGCGCTCCAATACAATGACCAGTACAACGAAAATGTTTTTACGTACGTCAACAACATCAACACGCTCGAAGGCGGAACGCACATGGTTGGGTTCCGCACGGCGCTCACGCGTACGCTCAACAGTTTTGCGTCGAAGAGCGGCTTGAACAAAGACGACAAGATTCAGCTTACCGGCGATGATTTCCGCGAGGGACTTACAGCAGTTCTGAGCGTGAAAGTGCCGGAGCCGCAGTTCGAGGGCCAGACGAAAACCAAGCTCGGCAACAGCGAAGTGAAGAGTATTGTTGAGGGGATCGTTGGGCCGGCGCTCTCGGATTGGCTCGACGCGAACTCACCTGATGGCAAACGGATCATCGAGAAGTGCGTCCGTGCCGCCGAAGCGCGTGAAGCGGCGCGAAAAGCGCGCGACCTAACGCGGCGGAAGAATGCCTTCGATGCCGGCGGGCTGCCCGGCAAACTTGCCGACTGTTCCATCAGCGACCCGGCGCAGTGCGAACTGTACATCGTTGAAGGAGATTCTGCCGGTGGCAGCGCAAAGCAAGGGCGCGACAGGAGATTTCAAGCCATCCTTCCGCTCAAAGGAAAAATTTTGAACGTGGAAAAAGCGCGCCTGCACAAGATTCTGGAGAACGAAGAGATCCGCGCCATCTTCACCGCCATTGGCGCCGGCGTGGAGGAAGATTTCGACGCGGAGAAAGTTCGCTACGGCAAGATCATCGTCATGTGCGACGCGGACGTTGATGGCTCGCATATCCGCACGCTGCTGCTGACGCTCTTCTTCCGCTACATGAAACCGATCATCGAGCTTGGCCATCTGTACATCGCCCAGCCGCCGCTGTACAAATTGAAGAAAGGGAAGACCGAGCTGTACGCGTACGACGACGAAGAGCGGGACGAGGTGGTGAAGCGATTGCGTGCGGAGAAGAAAGGGAAGAAGGAAAGAGAAGATGAGCCGACAATGGCCGTTGCGGAAGAAGGAGGGGTGGTCAGCTCGGACGGCATCGTTCTCTCGCGCTTCAAAGGATTGGGCGAGATGAATCCCGAGCAGTTGTGGGCGACGACGATGAACCCCGAAACGCGCACGGTGCTGCAAGTGACGATCGAGAATGCCGCCGATGCCGACCGGACGTTTTCTATTTTGATGGGCGATGAGGTTGAGCCGCGCCGCGCGTTCATCGAGAAGAACGCAAAGTATGTCAGGAATTTGGATGTGTAAGAATTTGTAAGATCAAAAGGAGATGCGGCCATGAAAAAACTATCATTTCAGGATTTTGTAAAAGAGGTACTGCGCGGGGCAGAATATAAAAAAGGCAAAGACTTTGATTGTGTCGTTGCAATAGCACGAGATCTGCCGGGCTGTATGACGCAGGGAGACAACTACGAAGAAGCACGTGAAAATCTTATCGATGCAATTGAACTCTGGATTACATCTGCGCTCAGGGATGGGGAACAAATCCCGTCGGTGCGCGGAAATGGGTTGATCCTCTTGCGAGCGGAATCACAAAGAGTCCAGCGCAAAGCTGCCATGGCTAAAATCGGACCATGTTCGAGGGGCGACTTAGCACGAAAGCTCAAGCGCTTGGGAGATGAGCGATCTCATCTCAAGGAAACCACAGGTGAGCACGCCGCACATCCTGACGTTGCACAGAAGTAAAAACGAAATGCGTTGTTACGGTGTTATAGGAAATTGTTTTGCTACCTTTCGTTTGAGCGAAGCTAACAAGAGAGCCACTGATGACTTACAATAT
>JACRFF010000348.1 GCA_016218005.1 Ignavibacteriales bacterium | reverse complement strand
TCCACTTCTTCTTTCAGCATCTTCTGCTCTTTCTGCAGTTCGGACAATTTCTCCGTCGCTTCCTTCAATGAGCGGTCAAGATTCGATAATGTTCCGTAGCGAAGTTCGGCGACTTTACCAAGGTCCCCTTCACGCTCCCTTTTATCCGCTTCGATCTTGACATTCTCGATCTCACCTTTCATTTTCCTGATGGACTGGATGAGATTCTTCTCATTCTCCCAATGCACTCTCAATGAGCGACGGATTTGGTTCAGTTCCGCGAGATCCTTTTCGATCTCAAGGATGTGAGTGTTGATCGCCTGCCGGTCCGTTTCATCCGCATACTCTGCGGAGAGTTCCCGCTTCACCGCTTCCCGTTCGATCTCCAATTGCTTCACTTTCCGTTCGATCACATCCAGTTCTTCCGGCATAGAATCGATCTCGATGCGCAGTTTTGACGCCGCTTCATCCACGAGATCGATCGCTTTATCGGGAAGGAAACGGTCGGAAATATATCGGTGTCTCAACTGTGCGGCCGCAACGATCGCACCATCCGTGATCCTCACGCCGTGATGCACTTCATACCGCTCGGAGATGCCGCGAAGAATGGAGATGGAATCTTCAACGGTCGGTTCATCCACCAAGACCGGCTGGAAACGGCGTTCCAACGCCGGATCTTTCTCGATATGTTTCCGGAATTCATCCAGCGTCGTTGCGCCGATCGCACGCAGATCGCCTCTGGCCAACGCCGGCTTGAGCATATTCGCCGCATCCACCGCACCCTGCGCTGCTCCGGCTCCGATGAGCGTATGCAGTTCATCGATGAAGAGAATGATCTCTCCGTTCGAACTCTCCACTTCTTTCAGGACCGCCTTCAAACGCTCTTCGAACTGTCCGCGGAAACTCGCACCGGCAATGAGTGCTGCCATATCAAGTGCGATGATCCTCTTCGTTTTCAAATTTTCCGGCACATCACCCGAGATGATCCTGTGTGCAAGTCCTTCTGCAATAGCGGTCTTTCCAACCCCCGGTTCACCGATCAGTACAGGATTGTTCTTCGTCCTGCGTGAAAGCACCTGCAGCACACGCCGTATCTCATCCTCACGCCCAATCACTGGATCGAGCTTCCCTTTACGAGCGAGTTCATTCAAGTCCCTGCCGAATTTTTCGAGGGATTGATATTTATCTTCAGGATTCTGGTCCGTGACGCGTTGACTCCCTCGGACATCCTTCAGAGCTTTCAGTATGCCTTCTTTCGTGATCCCCTGATCGATGAGCAGTTTCACTCCGTTATTGGATCGCTGTTCGAGCAGCGACAGCAGCAGATGTTCCGTGCTGACAAATTCATCCTTCAGATTCTCTGATTCTTTCTGCGACAGTTCAAGGACTTTTTGCAGTGCGTTGGACGGATACTGCTGTGCCCCGCTAACCTTAGGGAGACGCTCAATCACCACGTTGATCTTGATCTTGATGTAGTTCACATTCGCACCGAGTTTCTGCAGAATGGGCGTCACCAATCCCTGCGGATCCTGGATCAGCGCAGCAAGGAGATGCTCCGGTTCGATCGTTTGATTGCCGTAGGATGTCGCGATCTCCTGTGCATTCTGGACCGCTTCCTGTGATTTAATGGTGAATTTATTGAAGTTCATAG
>JACRFF010000342.1 GCA_016218005.1 Ignavibacteriales bacterium | reverse complement strand
GCGCAATCGCGTACGTGCGCATGGTGGATGGGACGCTGAGGGAAAAAGAGCGCATCAAGTTTTTCTCCAACGGAAAAATCTTTCAGGCAGACGACATCGGCATTCTCGAAATGCAGCGCAAGCGAACCGGCTTGCTTGCGGCAGGCGACGTCGGCTATATTATTGCAAATGTCAAAGATGTCCACGATACGAAAGTCGGCGACACGATCACCTCTGCCGATCATCCCGCGCTCGAACCATTGCCCGGGTACAAAGAAGCCAAACCGATGGTCTTCAGCGGTTTATATCCGAGCAACAGCGACGCCTTTGCCGAACTCCGCGATGCGCTGGAGAAACTGAAACTGAACGACGCCTCGTTAGTGTTCGAGCCGGAATCGTCGGTGGCGCTGGGATTCGGATTCCGCGCCGGATTTCTGGGCTTGCTCCACATGGAAATCATCCACGAGCGGCTTGAGCGCGAGTACAACCAGTCGCTCATCAACACCGTGCCGAACGTCGAATATCGCGTCGCCACCACCGGCGGCGAAACGGTGCTCGTTGATAACCCCGCCTTCATGCCGGATGCCGGCCATATCGAATATGTCGAAGAGCCGTTCGTCAAGGCACAGATCATTGCACCGAGCGAATACATCGGCTCAATCATGAAATTGTGCATGGACCGCCGCGGCATCCACAAGAATACGACGTACCTCAGTCCGGAGCGCGCCGACATTCACTACGAACTGCCGCTTTCCGAAATCATCTTCGATTTCTACGACAAGCTCAAATCGCTGTCGCGCGGCTATGCGTCGCTGGATTACGATTTTCTCGAATACAGGCAATCGCACCTTGTCAAGCTGGATATTTTGCTCAACGGAGAACCGGTCGATGCGCTTTCCACGATCGTGCACCGCGACAAGGCGTACGAATGGGGGAGAAAACTTTGCGCGAAACTCAAGGAACTGATTCCGCGTCAAATGTTTGAGGTGGCGATCCAAGCCGCCATCGGCAGCAAGGTGGTTTCCCGCGAAACGCTGAGCGCCATACGGAAGAATGTGCTGGCGAAATGCTACGGCGGCGACATCTCGCGCAAGCGCAAACTTTTGGAGAAACAAAAAGAAGGCAAGAAGCGGATGAAGCAAGTTGGCCGAGTCGAAGTGCCGCAGGAAGCATTCCTTGCCGTACTTTCGATGGAAGAATGACGCCGCGCGCAAATGACGAATGTTGAATTGAAAAAGGATAAACTTGTGGCAACTGTGGACGATAAGAAAATGAAAAAGACGGCTGCCGAGCAGCCGCAGACCTTCAAAGAAAAAACGCTGGCGTTTCTTAAAGAGACCGGCATTGTGCTTGGGCTGTTTCTCGTGATCAACAACTTTGTCGTGGCTTCGTTTCTGGTGCCGACGGGTTCGATGGAGAACGAAGTGCTCACCGGCGAGCTTCTGTTTGTCAACAAGTTCATTTACGGCGGAACCTCGCCGAGGAATATCCCCTTCACCAACGTGCGGCTGCCGTGGTTCCGGGTGCCTGCGTTGCGCGATGTGCATCGCGGCGACGTCATCGTGTTTGTCTTCCCCGGCTATCGCGACGAAGTTCGGTCAGAGGATTTTACATTCTACCTTAAGCGGTGCGTTGGCTTGCCGGGCGACACATTGCAAGTGAAGGATCGAGTTCTCTACGTCAACAACGAAATCTTTCCTCTGCCGCGCAACATTCGCTTCGACCGACCGTGGGGGATGACGATGGAGCAAACCGAGGATCGAATCTTTCCTCGCGGCGCCCAAGGGAACGAGGACAACTACGGTCCCATCGTTGTTCCGAAGAAAGGAATGGTGATTCCCCTCGCGCTCGAAAACTTGCCGCAGTGGGAAGTGTTTATCAAGCGGGAAGGACACACGGTCGGTTCAGCCGGGTCGATGGTGGTGATCGATGGAAAGCCGGCGTCGTCGTATGCGGTGCAGCGCGATTACCTCTTCGGCATGGGCGACCACCGCGATAACAGTCTCGACAGCCGCTATTGGGGATTCATTCCAAGGGAAAATCTTGTCGGCACGCCGGTGCTCGTGTATTTTTCGTGGAACACCGACATTCCGTTGTACGATATTTTCAGCCGCATCAGTTCAATTCGCTGGGGGCGCATTGGTTCGCTGATCAAGTGATGCAACAGGAGTCGACCACCACGGAGACCCTTG
>JACRFF010000043.1 GCA_016218005.1 Ignavibacteriales bacterium | reverse complement strand
GTTTTGCCAGCGCCTCCATGAGCACGAGCGGCGTGGCGGCATTGCCGCTGATGAAAATGTGGTCGCCGGAGCGGACGATACGAACCGCTTCGGCAGCGCTGACAACTTTGGATTTGTATTGGTCAAGCCACGTCATAGAGATTGTGCCTTGCACATTGTCGACGGGGGGTTCTTAGTTGAGAAGTTCGCGGAGATGTTTTGCGCTTAACGTGAATGCCTTCGCAATGACCGGATTCGTGCACGCACCGTCATACGTGCAGACGCCCTTTGCAAGCCCGGAATTCTCGCGGATGGCGCGCTGAATGCCGACCTCCGCCACGTCGGAAACAATTGGCAGTAACGCATTCGTCAATGCGATAGTCGCCGTCCGTGCCACTAACGATGGAATGTTCGGCACGCAATAATGTACCACATCGTGAGCTATAAAGATAGGATCATCGGCGCGCGTCGGACGGCTGGTGGCAATGCAGCCCCCTTCGTCAATCGAAACATCGATAATGACCGAACCTTTTTTCATCGTTTGCACCATCGCTTCGGTTACAAGGTGCGGAGCTTTCTCCGCCTTCATCAACACTGCTCCGATGAGCACGTCGGCGTACTTCACTGCACGCTCGATGTTCTTCGTGGTGGCCAGCGCGGTCGTTACACGATACTGTGTTTGTTCTTCCAACACGCGCAACCGCGCTACTTCTTTGTCCAGCACAATCACTTGCGCGCCGGTGCCGAGTGCAGAGCGAGCCGCCGTGCGTCCGACCGCACCAGCGCCAAGAATCACAACGGTGGCGGGAGGAACTCCGGGTACGCAGCCGAGCAGCGTTCCCCGGCCGCCGTGGCGACCCTGCAAATAATTCGCCCCAATGTGAATCGCCAACTGTCCGGCAATCTCGCTGCTGACCTGCAACACGCTCAGTTCACCGCGCTCGTTTTCAATCAATTCATAACTTATCGCCGTCAGCCGGCGTTCCAATAATTCTTTGATCTTTTTTTCCGAGGATACGGCAAGATAGAGAAACGAGAAGAGCACTTGTCCGGGAGAGAAGAGTTTCAGTTCGTCGGTGCTCGGCGGTGCGATCCGTAATACCACCTCGGAACGATTGATCACCTCTTCGGCGCTGTAGACGATTGATGCGGAAGCGTTGCGATACTCTTCATCCGGAAAGTGCGCCATACTGCCGGCGTCGCGCTGCACAAACACGCGGTGGCCCTGGTCTGCAAGTGATTGCACGCCAACCGGCGTTAAGGCAACGCGATGCTCGAGCTGAAAATCTTCTTTCAAGATTCCGATGTTCATGATTTGTCCCTCGTCATTGTTGGAATCCGCAGAAAGGCCCCACCGCACATATCCTCCCTCTTCGGCACTAGATGGTGCGCTGAGAATGGCAGCAACCGACCCGACATTTCATCGGTGTGGATGGCAATCGTCGTATGTTACGAAACGCAATGGCGGCAAAACTTCGCTTCCGGATTGGCATTGATCGTCTCATCACTGATTGGCTTACCGCAGCGCGAACACGTTCCGTAGGTTCCGGCGGAAAGGCGTTCTAATGAGTCACGCACTTCCACCATCGCCGGCAGGGAACTATGCCACAACAATCGCGTGCGACGCACCAAGGCAAAAACATCATCGGGCGAGGGATTCGGCGAGAGATCGACATCGTGTGTACGAAGGTCGTTCAGAACTTCCCCCAACCGCTGACGGTATGAGATCTGCAATGCTTGGTCGAGATCGCGAAGCAGGGCCTGCTTTGCTCGGGTTAATTGAATCGTATTCATCACCCTTCTCTCCTTGTGCAGCATTACTTAAGCAAGTCTTCAATGGCCTGCGTGATCATATCCACGTCGGCGGGTTTATAGAACACCATGTCCGCCAATTCCTCGATCGTTTCATTCATCGAAGGAGTCAACGCGGAATAGCCGCGCAGAATGATAAGCGGAATGGCACGCTTAGTGTGTTTGACCACTTCCAACTGCCTCACGATGTCGGGAGAATACGCCGATAGGTCCACCAGAATCAAGGCCGGGTGCAACGATGCGATGCGGCCTTCGAGCCTACCGATTTCCGTCTCCCGAACGATTTGATACTCCTCCTCCAGAATCAACAGCAACGTTCTGGCAAGGTCAGCATCGGGGGAAAAAATGAGAATGCTTTTTTGCTGCCCTTTGGTCATTCGGCGCGTTTCCGCTTGTGCTATCGTACTCTTGTTCATCGACACGGACTTGCTCCTTATGAAAAAGATTCAAGTTGTGTGCCTGTGATGGACCTGCCTCTGAAGATTTCCATCTACCTTTTCGTGTAGATTTCACCCCTTGCCGCACTGCAACACTCCACACACACTCCGCGATTCCCAATCCCGACAACATAGCTTTCCAACTTGAGAAATCGTTCAAAACTTTTACACCCGCATGTTCGCTTCGTTGCTCGATTGAACCCTTGGGCACAAAAAACTCCGTTGCCATTGAACAACGGCAACGGAGCAATCAGCGTGGCGACGAATCAGTTGTTGCGGCTTGTGTCGAACGCCATCGCTTCTTGAGGCTCACTCGACATGTCGGTCAACTTGCGATACAGGGAGGAGAGGCTGATGCCAAGTAATCTGGCAACCTTCTCTTTATCCTCATTGTTGCGGTGAAGCTCTTCCAGTATCACCCTTCGCTCAAACTTGCGTACGGCCTCCTTCAGCTTTACATCTCCAGCCACCACTTCCCTTACCCGTTCATCCATGATCATCTTTTCCATAGTATCATCCGTTCATTTGATGAGAATTGAAACATGGGAGACTTGTGGATATGACCTTGCAAGGGGTGTGCCATTTTGCAAATTTGGAATGATAGCTGATTTTGCTGGAAAAGTCTGATTGCCCGGCGCGGGATTGTCAATTCTGGAATGCCCACAGCGTTGAGTTTCTCAGGATTCGGAAGCTCTGTATGTAAACCCCGTTAGAAGCTCATTCACCCCGAGGCTGTCTAAAAAGAAGCAGCATGACAACTTGAACTTTTTGGTCACCCTCGG
>JACRFF010000341.1 GCA_016218005.1 Ignavibacteriales bacterium | reverse complement strand
TTGTAATCCTGTAAAAGTTTCTTTGTAGAAGTTTCTTGCTTTTCCATTTGGTTTTCTGGATATTCACAACCAAGTTTTGCACCACCATCAACTCGTTCAACTTTGGAGGTAACGTATGGCTGAAGAAACCAAACAGGCTTCCCGCTTCGAATGGAAATGGGTCATTTCCGCCGTCATTGCAGGTCTGGTCATTGTCGGGGCATCCTACTTCATCGTTGCGCCCACATTCCACAGCGCGGAAATCCAAGTTCTGGTGATGCTCGTCGGCTACATTGGCACCGGTGCGATCATTGGATATTTTTCCCCCGGCGTTACGATCAATGAAGCTTCGGTGGGTGGATTGTTTGTTTCGATCTTGATGTATTTTATTCTGAAAATTACCGGCGCGCCCGAACTGCACTCGCCAACGGTCAATTTCCTCTTGTTGGCGCTCGGCATTGGATTTGCGTGGGTGGGAGGATGGGCCGGAGAAAAATTGCAGGGCGATGAATCTAGCGCAGCAGAAAAACATGCCGCGGGGTTTCAATGGAAGTGGGTTGTCATTGGCGTCGTGGTCGGATTTGCGCTGAACATTCTCTTTGTCTTCTTGCTTGCCCCGGCGCTCAAGATCAACTTACGGTTTGAACTCGCTGCGTTCATCATCAGCTTCGTTGCTACGGGTTTTGTCGTCGGCTACAAGTCTCCGGGAGTCACAATTACCGAACCGGCAGTGGCGGGACTCATCTCCGTTGTGCTCGATTGGATATTCTTGAAGTTTGCGCTGGGTTTCACCGGCGAAACATTGTCGACATCCGTGCTGAGCGTCGGCCTTTCGATTGGATTCCTGTTTGCGATGTTCGGCGCTTGGCTTGGAGAAAAATACCAAGAGAGTTTGGAGAAGAAAAGCTGAGCATGGAATTTGATTTCCTCACAAAGCCTCTTTGCTTGCGCAGAGAGGCTTTTGTATTCTCGGGTGCATGGAAACCCACGTCAGATTTCCTTATCTTTCATTTGATTCTGGAGCAAAGGGCATTCACACGTTCGGAGTAACATGAACAATTTGAAACGTATCGGTATCCTCACCGGCGGCGGCGATTGTCCGGGGCTGAACGCCGTTATCCGCAGCATTGCCAAACCTGCGATGATGCAATACGATTCCACGGTGATCGGCATCGAAGACGGCTTCGAAGGATTTGTCGAAGGCCGCATGCGGGAGCTAACCCCCAAAGAAATCTCCGGCATCGTACACCTCGGCGGCACCATTTTAGGAACTTCAAACAAAGGGAACCCGTTCCAATTTCCGGTCGTGACGCCGCAGGGCATCGAGGTGTTCGACTATTCGGGAAATGCAATCCGCAACTACAAAGATTGGAAGCTTGACGTGCTGTTTGCGATCGGTGGCGACGGCACGATGCACATCGTCAACAAGTTTACCGATTTGGGATACAACTTTATCGGCATTCCGAAAACCATCGACAACGACCTTTCATCGACCGATATGACGTTCGGTTACGACACGGCGGTTTCCATTGCGACGGAAGCGATTGACCGACTGCATACGACCGCTTCGGCGCATCATCGAGTCATGGTCGTTGAAGTGATGGGACGGTACGCCGGTTGGATCGCATTGAGTTCCGGCGTCGCGGGCGGCGCCGACGTGATTTTGATTCCCGAAATTCCATTTCAATGGGAGAAAGTTTGCGAGCACGTGCTCAAGCGCAGCAAGCACGGCCAGCGGTCGAGCATCGTCTGCGTGGCGGAAGGGGCGCGTCCGGCGGAAGGCGGATTGGTGGTAAAGGAACAAGATAAGAAACGCACCGACCCGATTCGTCTTGGCGGCATCGGTGAGTTGGTAGGGAGAAGAATTTCTGAAAGTGTCGGGCTTGAAACGCGCGTTGCCGTGCTCGGCCACGTTCAGCGCGGAGGCACGCCCACGTCCTTCGACCGCATTCTCGCCACCAAATACGGAACGAAAGCGCTCGAACTTGCCGCCGAAGGAAAGTTCGGCTTTATGGTCAGCTTGCGCGGACAAGACGTTGGCTCCGTGCCGGTGAAGGAAGCAATACTTAAACTCAGAACAGTTCCGCCAGATTCACAACTTATTGCGAGCGCCAAAGCTATCGGTACGTGTTTTGGCGATTAGCGTATGAAGTCCATCGTCGTTACGAAGTTCGGTCCGCCCGGCGTTTTGAAGATCGAACATCGCCCTCTTCCTGAACCGGCGGCGGATGAAGCCCGGGTTCAAGTGAAAGCGATCGGATTGAACTTTGCCGACGTGATGGCGCGGCTGGGCGTTTATCCTTCCATTCCCTCTCCTCCGTTTGTTCCCGGCATCGAATTCTCAGGCGTTGTTGAAAAAGTTGGGAGAAGTGTTTCAAGCCCCCACGTCGGTGCGCACGTGGCAGGTTTTACAAAGCAAGGCGCGTACAGTGAATTTATCTGCGCACGGCCCGAGACGTTGATGGAATTGCCCGATGCGCTTTCATTCGAGGAAGC
Source organism: Ignavibacteriales bacterium (assembly GCA_016218005.1). Classification (GTDB taxonomy): domain Bacteria; phylum Bacteroidota; class Ignavibacteria; order UBA10030; family UBA10030; genus JACRFF01. The sequence goes on along the minus strand of JACRFF010000341.1, from coordinate 4,188 downwards.
CGCTTCCATCGGCGTTACCTACCTCACCGCCTATCACGGCATGATCACCCTATCCAACATTCAGCGCGGCGAACGCATGCTTTTGCACGCCGCCGCGGGGGGCGTGGGTACAGCCGCTCTTCAACTCGCAAAGCATCTTAGTGTTGAAGTTATTGCAACCGCCGGCTCAGATGAGAAAATCAAACTTGCCCGCACTCTGGGCGCTGCACACGCCATCAATTATACAGAGGAAGATTTCAGCGAGCGCGTCCGTGCTCTCTCGAACGGCTATGGCGTAGATGTGGTGATGGACTCCGTCGGCGGAAGTTTGATAAGGCGCGGGTGGAATCTTCTTGCGCCGATGGGGAGATACATTCTGTTCGGATTCGCTTCGGTAACAGGGAGATCGCGCATCAATCGGTTGCGCGCCGTGAAAGAAATTCTTGCAGTTCCGTTGCTCTATCCGCCGAACATCGTATCGAAGAACAGAATGTTCGCAGGGTTCAATCTCTATTTTCTCTCGCACAAGACAGAATATTTCAAGCGCGCCTTCGAGAACATTTTGGAATGGAGGGCGGCGGGAATCGTCAAACCGGTTATCGGTCGCGTGTTTGCGTTCGACCAGATGGCGGAAGCACACGCAGTGTTGCAGAGCCGACAAAGTATCGGCAAAGTCGTTGTGCAAGTTTCATGATCGAACCGCGTACGTTGTTGTCCGGCTATGCCGCCGGCGTATTTCCCATGGCAGAGCCGAAATCTGGAAAGGTCGAGTGGTTCTCCCCCGATCCACGCGGTATCATTGAACTCGACGACCTGAACATCTCACGCAGTCTCCGACAGGTCATCCGAAAGAAGACGTTCGAGATTCGTTTCGATACCGCATTTGAAAACGTTATGCGAGCGTGTGCGGCGCGCGATGAAACGTGGATCTCGGAAGAGATCGTTCAGAGCTATGTGAACCTCCATCGCCTCGGCTGGGCGCACAGCGTCGAGACGTGGCAGGGGAGCCAACTTGCCGGCGGATTGTACGGCGTGTCGCTCGGCGCGGCATTCTTCGGTGAATCGATGTTCAGCCGTGTGCGGAATGCATCCAAAGTAGCGCTCGTCGTTTTGGTCGAGCGGTTGCGGCGGCGCGGCTTTACGTTGTTGGATACGCAATATCTTACTCCTCATCTTGCGTCGATGGGAGGGAAGGAAATTCCGCGCAACGATTATCTCGACCGGCTATCGGCGGCAATCCGATTGCCGCGAGCCTTCGCGTAAACCCTCGGCCCGAAGGGCTCGGGCCGAAAGCTCAGTCGAACGCCTTTCGATGATACTGCACGGAGCAATTCATGAAACAAATTCCGGTTGTGCTTGAGACAAAATTCAGCGGATTGAACTTTGTGAACCGCGGCAAGGTGCGCGACCTCTACGACTTTGGCGATACGCTGCTCATCGTCGCAACAGATCGGCTCTCTGCGTATGATGTGGTGATGTCGCAAGGCATTCCATTCAAAGGCAAAGTGCTCACCAAGATTTCCGAATTCTGGTTCGAGCAGACTCAGGACATCATCCAGAATCATCTCATCTCCACCATCGTCTATGACTATCCGTCGTCGTGCAAACCGTATTGGCGAGACCTCGAAGACCGATCAATGCTCGTGAAGAAGACAAAACCGTTGCCTGTTGAATGCGTCGTGCGCGGACATCTCTCCGGCTCCGGCTGGGTTGAATACCAACAATCGCAGTCGGTGTGCGGCATTCACTTGCCGAAAGGATTGCTTGAGTCATCTAAACTGCCCGAACCGATCTTTACTCCCGCCACGAAAGAAGAAAAGGGAAAGCACGACGAGAACATTACCTTCGGGCGGATGGAGAATATCGTTGGGCGCGAGTTGGCGCAGCGTGTGCGCAATGTGTCGATAGAAATTTTCAAGCGAGCGTCCGGCATTGCGGAATCCCAAGGCATCATTATTGCCGACACGAAAATGGAATTCGGCTTGGATGACGCAGGCGAGCTTGTGTTGATTGATGAACTCCTCACACCCGACTCATCCCGGTTCTGGCCCAAGGACAAGTATGAGCCGGGTCGAGGTCAATCGAGTTATGACAAGCAGTTCGTTCGCGACTATCTCAATTCCATCAACTTCAATCGCAAGCCGCCGCCGCCGGAACTTCCGGAAAGCGTCATCTTCAAAACCTCCGCGTTGTACCTCGAAGCGCTCAAGCGTTTGAGCGGGAAAGAATTAGTTTGATGAATTCCGGCTTTCGCATACTCGAACATCCGGCAGACGTTGGCATCGAAGCGACGGGGAAGTCGATGCGGGAGGTGTTCGAGCTTGCGGCGATGGGATTGATGTCGCTGATCGTGGAACCATCAGGCGTGCAAGGCGTCGAGCAACGGACGATTCACATCCATGCTTCCGACCGTGAGAATCTGCTGGTGAGGTGGCTGAGCGAAATTCTATTCCTGTTTGACGGCGAGCATTTTTTGACAACCCAAGCAGCGGTCAACGACTTGAGCGAAACCGCATTGACGGCGGTTCTTGTTGGCGAGCGCTTGAACCCTGACAAGCATCGATTGCACAAGGACGTCAAAGCAGCTACCTACCACCAACTCAGCATCAAACAAGAAGCTGATGGTTGGACGGCGCGGGTGTTTTTCGATATCTAATGCTCAAACAACTCGACGCATATCGGTACCTCATTCCGAAATCATTCCGCCCGGGGATGAACGTCGAAGGATTGGTTTATGCAAACGACGAACTCATCCACGCCATCGAGCACGATCTCACACTGATGCAAGTTGCCAACGTCGCCACGCTTCCGGGATTAGTCGGTCGCTCGATGGCCATGCCCGACGCACACCAAGGTTATGGCTTCGCCATCGGCGGCGTTGCGGCGGCCGACATCGAACGCGGGGTCGTGTCGGCGGGAGGAGTGGGCTTCGACATCAATTGCGGCGTGCGGTTGCTTGCGTCGGAATTTTCGGTTGAGCAGGTGAAGCCGAAGCTCGACGCGCTTCTCAACCAAATGTTCCGTGATATTCCTTGCGGCACCGGCAAGGCAGGTCTCGTCGGACTCTCTTTCCAGCAGCTCGATGAAGTGTTGACGGATGGCGCGCACTGGGCAGTTCGGAACGGTTACGGAACTGCCAATGACCTCGACCATATCGAAGAGACGGGGAAAATTTCTGACGCCGACCCAGCGTTCGTCAGCAATCGTGCCAAGCAGCGCGGGCGCGACCAGTTGGGAACGCTCGGCTCCGGCAATCACTTTGCGGAAATCCAATTTGTCGATGAAGTGTTTGATGCCGAGGCGGCGCGGGTATTTGGATTGCGTCTCAATCAAATCGTTGTGCTGATCCACACAGGCTCCCGTGGTTTGGGCCACCAAGTCTGCACGGACTTTCTCGAAGTGATGCAAGACGCGATGCCGCGCTACGGAATCAAAGTCGTTGACCGCCAGCTGGCTTGTGTGCCGATCAAGTCCAAGGAAGGCGGGCAGTATCTGTGCGCCATGGCCGCGGCCGCCAATTTTGCATTTGCCAATCGCCAGATGATTACGCATTGGACGCGCGAAGCATTTGCGCGTGTTCTCGGCAACGGCAATCTCAAAGTTGTCTACGATGTCGCGCACAACATCGCGAAACGCGAACGTCACGACGTCGAAGGAGTGCGTAAGGAAGTTCTCGTTCATCGCAAAGGAGCGACGCGCGCATTCCCAAAACATCGTCCGGAGATTCCGCGAGAGTATGCGGATATCGGACAGCCCGTGCTTATTCCGGGCAGCATGGGAACGTGCTCGTACGTGCTTGTGGGAACGGAGCGCGCAATGCAAGAGACGTTCGGGTCTACGTGCCACGGCGCCGGCCGCGCAAAGAGCCGGCACGCAGCAAAGAAAGAAATCACTGCTGAAGAGTTGATCGCGGAGTTGAAGCGAAAAGGGATTCACGTCCGCGGCGCGTCAAAGAGCGGACTTACCGAAGAAAATCCCAACGCATACAAAGATGTCAGTCAAGTGGTGGAAGTCGTTCACAACGCCGGCATCTCACGCAAAGTGGCAAAGCTGATTCCCATCGGCGTGATCAAAGGATAGTGAAAGTCTGTTTACCCCGTTAGAAGCCTGTCTGCGTGTGTACACGCACAGGCAGGCAGAACGCCCAGCGGGGACGCCGCCGTCCAAAGCCGGACTATGGCGTCGGACGATGAATGCGGTCCGTCACGC
>JACRFF010000042.1 GCA_016218005.1 Ignavibacteriales bacterium | reverse complement strand
GGTGGGATCGTAGATCGTTTCGAGCGGATAGGCAGGGGCGGCGAAGATCGTATCTTCCGTTACAAGCATCGCGCCGTGTTCCCCTTTTTTGATGATGATGATCCGGGGACCCATGTGCATAATTCTTCGCGCCGCTTTGATCAAATTCGGTTCTTTCGTCAGCAACCGAGTTTCCGAATCGTTGACGATGAGAACATCTATGACCTTGAGCGTCTCCATCAACTCTTTTGGCTTCGTTTCAATCCAATAGTTCATCGTGTCGCCAATAACCAATCGGGGCTTGTTGATTTGCCGAAGAACTTGGCGCTGCAACACCGGGTCAATGTTGCCGAGACACACATACGAAGAATGGCGGTACGCTTCGGGAATTTTCGGGTCAAACCGTTCGAAGACGTTCAGATTGGTAAAGAGCGTATCGCGCGAATTCAAATCGTAGTGGTACCGGCCGCCCCAGCGAAACGTTGTTCCCGATTGCACGACCTCCAATCCATCGACGTCGATTTTTCGCTCCTCAAGAAATCGAATGTGTTCCTTCGAAAAATCTCCGCCCACCACTCCAACCAATCTGACCGGAGCGGCAAAGTAGCTTGCGGCCACCGAAATGAACACTGCCGACCCGCCAAGAGCGTCGGAGACTTTTCCGAATGGCGTTTCCACCGAATCTAATGCAACAGAACCGACGACAAGCAAGCTCAAGGTTGTTTCCTTTCTACTGATGCGAGAGTTTGACTTCACTAAGATGCGCAACGGGCGCATTGGCAACGATATACTTTTCCACAATCTCCAGCCCGCGATGATTGTCCGGCCAAACGAGCAACCGTGCCGCTTCATCGAAGAGCGCCCACGAGAACTGTTGATGCTCTTTCGAAAGCACGGGGTTTACGCTTTCTTCAACCTCAACGGCAAAGAGCGGCAGCACTTCCATAACATCCGCAGCCGGGTCGTAGAAGGAGTTGGCCGCCGGCACGATCCACAGGCGTTTGCACGTTAGCTGTGTCTCTTCAAGCAATTCACGCCGCGCTGCATCCAGCGCCCGCTCACCGTTCTTGATTTTACCGGTGACCATTTGCCAAAGGTTTGGATAGATTGTTTCGGTGGATGCGCGTTGCAACAATAAATACTCCGCACCTTTCACCGTCCGCCGAAACACAAGCACTTGAACGTATCGATTTTCAACGGTCGCCACGATGCCGCTTCGTTCATTGTGAAACCGATGCGCGCAATGACGATTCTTCTTGTTGACTCAAGAATCTCCACTCGCCCGGCTTCATTGTTTTCCCACCGAATAGAGCCTACCGCAATCCCTGCCTGGCCCTGCCCGTCCGGCCCACTTCCTTCCTCGCGGTGTTCGTCTCTCGAAACTTCACAAGCCAAGATAGACGAAAAACACTTTGGAGTCAAAAGTACCCGCCTATGCACGGAAACTGACCAAGTGTTCGAGTACTATCCCGGCGGCAACCGCCACGTTCAGTGATTCACCACTGCCTCGTTTCGGAATCGAAATGAGACGGTCGGCAATGCTCGACAAACGCGCATCGACGCCGTGTGCCTCATTGCCGAGGAGTAATACAAATTTCCCACGGTGAACGGCTCCGCGCACATCCGTTCCCGTCATCCCCGTAGAGAAAATGTCATACTTCATCTCCTTGGCACTTGATAATGCGTCAAGCGGATCGATGTTTTCCAGAACGTTAAGACGGAGAATCGAGCCAACCGTAGACCGCACAACTTTCTCGTTGAAAATCGAAACCGAACCGCGGCTCACAAGCACAAGGTCGATCCCAAACCAATCGCACGTCCGCAGGATTGTTCCCAGATTACCCGGATCAGTTATCCTGTCTAACACAACAACAAACCGCGAGTTCATCAACAACTCTTTTGCTTCAGGCATGTTTCTTTGCGTAATCGCGGCAACGATACCCTGCGAGTGAACAGTATCGGCAATCGAGTTGAGATCGCGCGCACCGACCTCAACAACGGTTGCACCGTTGCGCTCAAACTCAGCAAGAAGGTTTCGATGGTCGGGTGCGTTGCTCCGCGGGTCGTACGCTACAAGCGTGGGAACAACGCCGGCCGAACGACATTCTGCAATTCCGCGCCAGCCTTCCACAAGAAACATCCTGCGTACGTCCCTCTCCTTTTTCAGCTTGAGCTGGCGGAGAAGCGTAAGCTGTGATTTCGAGATGCGCACGAACTAAGGTAATCAGAGATTGGGAAACGAGCGAGAGAAATTTTGAGTGATTTTCTCAGCGGACGAAAATTACTTTCTTGGTACTGACGAAATCTTTGCCCCGCGAACCTGAAACCGGACGCGCCTCCATTTGCATCATGTAAATGCCGCTCCCAAGTTTGCCCGTGTCAAAAGTTGTGTCGTATGAGCCGGCATCCCGAATCCCTTCCACCAACGTGAACATCGGTTCACCGAGCATATTGAAAAATTTTAGAGATGTTTCGCTTCGTTCCGGCAGGTCGTAGCGCACCGTTGTGCGGGAACTCAACGGACTGCTCAAGCTGTATTCCAGATGAAAATTTTTGGGAAGTCCGGGTGGAGCAGGCCGAGCAACGGGATTCCCCGGTGGCGTTCTGATAAGAAACAAGTCCGACGAAGGAACTGCAGACCACCCATCCGAGGTCGTAATCGTCCACGCAAACCATGTACTCGTACGCAATTCTTCATTGGGAACGAACGCAACGGTCGTGTCTGTCAACCCGGATATGCTGGTATCAATTCCAATTCCGGAGAAATGGAGAGTGTACCGAAGAGTGTCATCGTCGTCTTCATCGGCCGATTTCATCCAAGCAAAAACGATGGGCTTGCTTTGGCTGACAACGCGCAGCGTATCACGATTGGGCGGCTTGATGAGGCGAACAAGTGTCGGCTGGTGATTGACGTTGTGCACGGTCGTGTGCACAATTCCGACCGACGTCAATTCTCCGTCGTCGGCGCCAAGATGAATGTTATAGATACCCGCTTGGCGGTAGGAAGGCGTCCAAACAAATTCGTGGTTATCCAACGACGCTCCTTCGATCTTGTCAATCAAGGCGACACGCACGGAATCGCCATCCGGGTCGATGGGCTGAGCGGCAAAATGAATTTGCTCTCCTTCATTGCAGACGATGCTGTCAGGAAGACGAACAAAAAACGGGGGGCGATTGACGTTGGCAACGTTCACCTGCACAATGACGCTATCTTTTTCCGAGCCATCATTCACGACGGCGCTCCAACGATAGCTCCCTGCATCGTTGTAGGATGGATGCCATTGAAACACGCCCGAATCATTTCCCCAGTGCATGTTGCGCGCCGGAAAATTTAACGTGTATCTCAATGAATCATGGTCGGGATCAATCGCAACGACGCGTAACTTCATCGTATCCCCCTCCTGGATATTGTAAACGACTTGCCCGGGAACGATTTTGGGAG
>JACRFF010000340.1 GCA_016218005.1 Ignavibacteriales bacterium | reverse complement strand
CGGGCATCGCTCGGGCGGGCAACACCGGTCAGGGGGTTGAGACGATTCGTTGTATGGCCGTAACGAGTTGCTCGGGCGTGATCGGTTTTTGCAGCACTTCCGTTGCGCCTGCTTTCATCAACGCCTCCGAGTTGGCGCAGGAATCCACGCCGGTAATAATGACCACCGGAATGGACGAGGTCTCCGCGTTCGCCTTGACCTTCTTGATCAACTCTTCGCCATTCATCACCGGCATCGAGTAATCGCTGATGATAAACTTGGGTTTGTGCACGCGCACAACGTCCATCGCTTCTTGCCCATCCGACGCAAACAAGATGCGCGTATGCGGAAACGCTCGGCTAAGAAAGCGCGAGTGAAGAACGCGGACGCCTTCTTCATCGTCTACCACGAGCAGGGCTGAGCCTGCATCGGCAAAAGGATTGGGGAGCGTCATCACAAAGGTTGTTCCTTTCCCTACTTCACTTTCAACATCAATGTGTCCGTGGTGTTTGTGGACGATCTCGTACACCATCGGCAGACCGAGGCCGGTGCCTTTCTCTCCGTGAAGCCCGCGCTTGCTGTATCTCTCGCCCACCTTGAACAGTTTCTGCAGGTCGTGGTCGGGAATTCCCACCCCCGTGTCTTTGACCTCGACTTCCCAATGGTTGTCCGGACAATCCCGAAGAGCAACGACAATGCTTCCCCCGTGCGGCGTAAACTTCAGCGCGTTGCCGATAAGATTGTTGAACACTTGCTGAAGCAATTGCTCGTCTCCCTGCACCATCACCCGTTCGGGCAAACGGCTCTCGACATGTACGTGCACGCTTTTCGCCAAACCGAGCAATCCATTTACGCAGCGTTGCGCGAGCACGGCAAGATCAAGCTCTTTGATTTCCATCTTCACTCGACCTGTATCGAGCCGCGACCAATCCAGCAAGCGATTGACAAGGTTCAATTGGTCCTGCGCCGATTCTTGGATGTACTTCAAAAATTGATGACGGTCTTGTTCGCTCAGGTCGGCTTCGTTGAGCAGGATGTCGCAGAAACCTAAGATGCTGCTGAACGGCGAGCGCAAGTCGTGCGACAGAATGGAAAACAATCTGTTCTTGTGTGTGTTGAGTTCCGTGAGTTGCTGTCTGGAAAATTCAAGTTTCGTTACGTGCTGCTGCACTTGTTCTTCAAGCATTTTGCGTGTGGTGATGTCTTCCAGAACGCCTTCGTAGGCAATGACGTTACCATCGTCATCGCGGATGGCGCGGGAGTACTCCACCACGGTCAGCGGTTCGCCGGTTGTCCGCCGAAGATGCAGTTCGATGTTCGCCACCATCCCGGTCTTCTCAAGGATGCGGCGCAACTTCACGCGGTCGTCGGGATTATCGTACAGGTTGGAGAGATCGATTTTCTTTAGTTCTTCCAACGATTCGAATCCCAACAATCTCAGCAGCGCCCGATTCCCATCGAGAATCAACCCGTCCGGCGTGCTGCGAAACATCGGCTGTACGGAAAAATCGAAGAGGTCGTGGTATTTCTTTTCGCTTTTCAATAATTCACGTTCCACCGTTTTTCTCTTGGTAATGTCGCGAATGACAGAAAGCATCAGCCGCTCGCCATTATCGGCAAACCCGATGGACATCGTCGTCTCGATCTCCCGCATTTCACCAGACGACAGTATCAGGCGGTGTTCTCCTTTCGATTCCCTCGACGATTCCTTCAGTGATCGGAAACGGTGTTCATACAATCGTTGAATCCGTTCTCCCGCCGCAGGTCGTTCCGTCCACAGGATGCTCACGTTTCGACCAATCAATTCCGGCTGCGACTTGCCCACAAGATTGCAGAAGGCAGGATTCACCTTGACAAAGAATCCGTGCGCGTCGGTGAGGCACATTCCATCGCGTGAATTATCCCACACCAACGCAAGCAACGACCGTTGATGGCGACTCTCCGTCCTCTGCAGCCGACTTCGCTGCGTTCCTCTCGCAGTCGGAACGAAGTTGATGATGCTGGCTGAATTGGTCCCCATTGTTCTCTCCTTATTTTTACTTCATCTATAAAGAGACAGAGACCGTGCCGCGTGAAACTTGATGTTTTTGGGCCGGAATTGCTGATATTGATGACCGGCAATATGAAGATTCTACAATCCCCCGTTAGAAATCGTGTGTGGGAACATGCTTCTGGATTTGCCATCTTCTTCGTACTATAGCAATCGAGAAATGGCAGATGGTCGCTCCATAGCGCTTGTGCAAGATTGGCTCACCGGAATGCGAGGCGGCGAAAAAGTGTTGGAGGTGCTGTGCGAGTTGTACCCCGACGCCGATATTGTAACGCTCTTGCACAACAAAGGAGCGATGTCTCCCGCCATTGAGGCAATGCGCATCCGCACGTCGTTCATCAATCGATTGCCGTGGAAGGCAACGAAGTACCGACGGTATCTTCCACTGATGCCCGCCGCGATTGAGCTGATGGATTTTTCCCGCTACGATCTGATCATCTCTTCCAGCCACGCGGTGGCGAAAGCCGCCTTGCCACGACGGGGCGCATTGCACATCTGCTACTGCCACACGCCGATGCGATACATTTGGGACCAGTACAACGATTACTTCGGCAGAGGGAAAGCGGGCATCGGAACGCGCGCGGCAATGTTGCTTGCAACGCCCGTGCTTCGGCACTGGGATCTTCGCACCAGCGCTCGCGTGCATCACTTCATCGCCAACTCACGCAACGTTGCCGGACGGGTCGAGAGAATTTACGGACGCACGGCCGAAGTCATTCACGCACCGGTGAACACGGAGCAATTCCAAGTTGCAACGCACGACGAAGGTTATTACCTGATCGTCTCGGCGATGGTTCCCTATAAACGCGTCGACCTTGCCATCGAGGTCTTCAATCGGCGCAACGAACGATTGCTCGTGGTCGGCACGGGACCGGAGCGCGGACGATTGGAACGCGGCGCCAACAAGAATATTGAGTTCCTCGGCTGGCGTCAGGACGATGAGCTTGCGAAACTCTACGCCGGCTGCAAGGCGCTCATCTTCCCGGGTGAAGAAGATTTTGGCATCGTCCCGCTGGAGGCAATGGCAAGCGGCAAGCCGGTGATCGCGTTTGCCAAAGGAGGCGCGCTCGAAACGGTGGTGGATGGATCAACCGGCGTGTTCTTTCGCTTGCAGACTTCCGAAGAACTCACGCGCGCCATCGAGCGATGTTCCTCCATCACGTTCGACCCGCAAACCATTCGTCAGCACGCCGAAGGATTCAGCCGGCCCCGGTTCCGCCGGCAACTGAACGAGTTCATCGAAACGGCGTGGCAGGACCACGTGCGCGGCCAAAGCGGTCGTTGACCAACGCTTCAGAAGAGTTTCGATTTTTTTTCAGCGAACTCTTACCTACATTGTTTCCGACCAAAAGGAGAACTGTCATGAATCGACGCAAGTTTACTCTTGCGCTGTTGCTGTTCACGTTGACCGCCGTCGCCCCAGCACAATTACCGGGGCCGCTCCGGGAGCGGATGCTGCTGCCCAACGGCTGGTGGCTTTCACCGCACGGTCAGCAGGCCGCGCTGGATGATTTCCCGGTCAACGCGTCGCTGAGCGCCGATCAGCGACACCTTGCCGTCCTCCATTCAGGCCAGAGTTCAACCGAGGTGTGGTTGATCTCCACGCAAACCAAGTCGGTGCAACAACGCGTGAAGTTGAAGGACGCTTGGTATGGAATCAAATTCGCTGGCAATGCCACGGGTGGCGAGAAGCTTTTTGTTTCTGGCGGCAATCTCAATTGCGTCTACTCGTTCGCGCTTCAGGGAGATACGCTGGTTCCCCGCGACACCTTTCGGTTGGAAACGCCCTCCGCAAAGTTTTTGGGAGCGGTTGCCGGCATCGACGCATTTGAGAACACACTCGCCGATGTCGTTCGCAATGATAGCACGCTTCGCCTCATCAATCTGAAGAATGGCTTCACGGTGAACATTCGGCTCGATGCGATGCCGTACGCGTGCGCATACTTGCCGGACGGTCGATTGCTTGTTTCGCTGTGGAATGCAAAAAGTGTGTCGGTCTTTCAAGGGTCGCACTTCAAGGGAAACATCCCGGCCGGAGACCACCCGACCGATATTTGCGTTTCCCCCGATGGCGCTACAGCCTACGTCACGAACAGCAACGAGAACACCGTTACCGTGATCGATACGAAAGCGATGAAACCAACGGCCACGATCGTTACATCGCTGTATCCCGATTCACCGGAAGGTTCGACTCCCAACTCCTCTGCGCTGACTTCTGACGGCAACACGCTGTTCGTCGCCAACGCCGATAACAACTCGCTCACCGTCGTCAACCTTGCCAACAAAGCGCAGCCTACGCCGGTGGGATTCATTCCCGTTGGCTGGTATCCGACCAAAGTACTTGTCGCCAACAACCGCACGGTGTTTGTTCTCAACGGAAAAGGAAATCGCTCGCTTGCCAATCCCCATCACGAGTATATCGGCGGATTGCTGAAGGGAACGCTTTCGTACTTTCCGCTTCCGGAAGCGCCGTTGCTTGACGCTCTCACCAAGAAAGTGTACGAGAACACGCCCTACAAGCCATCGCATCTCAAAGCAGCCGAGGTCGCCGCGCCGAATCCAATTCCGCAGAAGGTTGGCGATGCTTCTCCGATCAAACATGTTTTCTACATCATCAAAGAGAATCGCACCTACGATCAGGTTTTTGGCGACTTGCCGCAAGGCAATGGCGACTCGTCGTTGGCGCTCTTCGGCGAAGCCATCACGCCGAATCATCACAAGCTGGCGAAAGAGTTCGTGCTCTTCGACAATTTTAGCCTT
>JACRFF010000339.1 GCA_016218005.1 Ignavibacteriales bacterium | reverse complement strand
ATTTGAACGGCATTTTCTTCAGCACGATTGCTGTTTCCAAGTCTCCGGCGAACCGCGTGTACGTAGGAACGAGCGGCGGCCGCATCTATCGCATCGACAACGCAAATACCGGACAACCGGCGATGACCGATGTGTACACAGGCAAAGGACTGCCGATTGGAAATGTTAGTTGCATTGCCATCGACCCGACAAATGCCGACAAAGCAATTGCCGTGTTCTCCAACTACAACATCATCAGTCTTTTCTCCACGGCGGATGGCGGCGCAACGTGGGGCAACATCAGCGGCAATCTGGAACAGAGCGCAGATGGAACGGGTAACGGCCCGTCGTGTCGGTGGGCTGCCGTTGTGCCGTACGGCGGCAAGACAACGTACTTTGTGGGAACGAGCACCGGCTTGTATTCCACCACTACGTTGAACAGCGCTTCGACTGCGTGGTCGCAGGAAGGCGCATCCACGATCGGTAATGTGGTTGTGAACATGATCGACTATCGGCTGTTGGATGGCGTTGTTGTGGTTGCTACTCACGGCGTGGGCACCTTTAGTTCTACAGTGGCAACGGACGTGCAGCAAACCTCGAGCGTTCAGCCGAAGGATTTCGCCCTTGAGCAGAACTACCCGAATCCGTTTAATCCATCGACGACGCTCCGCTACGCATTGCAAACACGAAGCAGCGTAACGTTGCACATCTATGACCTTATGGGGCGGGAAGTTTCGACTCTCGTGAATGATGTGCAAGATGCCGGCGCGTACCGCGCCGTGTGGAATGGCAATAGCTCAACAGGTGCGGCTGTGGCTTCAGGTTCATACTATGCTGTGCTGGAAGCCGGAAGCCAAAAATTTGTGCGCAAAATGATTCTCATGAAGTGACAGAGGAGGCTGGCATGGTTCGCATCTCGTTCCTTGCATCGGCATTGGTTCTTGTCACCGGATTACTTTTTGCACAAGACCTCAAGTACGTGGAGTACGATACCGACCACATGAATCCGGCGGTGTTCAAAGCTCATCGAGATAGCGTTCGGAGAGAGATTGGCCAAGAGGCGATTGCCCTCTTGTTCTCCGCGCCGGAACGTCCGCGCAATGCCGATGTAAGCTATAAGTACCGGCAGGATGACAATTTCTATTACCTAACCGGTTTTGAGGAGCCGAATTCGATCCTCGTGCTGTTGCCTGCCGGTTGGAACGTTCCGGACCCGACCGATTCCACCAAACAGATTTCGGTGAAGGAAATTCTGTTTGTCCAAGCGCGTAACAAGCAAATGGAAGTGTGGACAGGCCGACGATTCGGCGCAGAAGGAGCCGTGAAGCTCAAGGGAGCGGAATATGCGCTGACGAACGACAAGTTCAAAAGCGTATTGTGGGATGTCGTTTCCCAAATGCATCCGCAGATAATCTACAGCCCGAATGTGCCGTTGGATGCAGGCCGCCAACTTGGGCCGTTGCTCAAACCGCTCCAAGCCGCCATCGATTCCCAAAAGTCGTGGCAGAAAGACGTGAAGGATCCCGGCATGATCATCCGCCGGCTGCGCATCATCAAATCGCCGGAAGAGATCGCGATGATCGCAAAGGCGAGCGAGATCAGCGCGCTTGCGCACCGGCAGGCGATGATGTCGTGTGAACCCGGCATGCACGAGTACGATGTGCAGGCCGTGTATGAATACGTCTATACAAAGTCGGGCGCGGAATTCACGGCGTATCCGTGTATCGTTGGTTCCGCAGAAAATTCGGTCATTCTCCATTACGAGTCCAATCGGAGACAAATCAAGAATGGCGACATTATCGTTGCTGATTGTGGCGCCGAGTATCACAATTATGCATCGGATGTTACGAGGAGCTATCCCGCCAACGGGAAATTTTCGCCGGCCCAAAAGCAAATCTATCAACTCGTGCTGGATGCGCAGAAGGCCGCCATTGAAATGTTGAAGCCGGGCGCGGCTATGGCAGATGTTTCAACCCGCGCAGCCGAAGTGATCGAAGATGGCTTGCTCTCGCTGGGCATCATCAAGGAAAAAGGAAAACAAGAATATCGGAAATACTTCAACCATGGACTTGGGCATGCTGTCGGGTTAGATGTGCACGATGCCGGCGGGCGAACCCTTGAGGAGGGAATGGTCTATACGATTGAGCCGGGAATCTACATTCCGGAAGGATCGGAGGGTGTGAACCCTGTGTACAACAACATTGGTGTTCGAATTGAAGACACGATCTTGATTACCGCGGATGGGTACAAGATTCTGTCCGCCGGCGCGCCTAAGGAAATCAAAGAGGTCGAAGCCTTGATGGCAAAAAAAGGAATCGGCAATCAGCCGTTGCGGTAACAGTAACGACTCGCTGCATAAGAACAACAAGTCCCGTCCAGCATTGCCGGACGGGACTTTGTATGTGTTAAGTCTAAGTTATTGTATTAGGTTTCTTCCATTGCAGATCGTTGCGCACGGCGAATCGCTTTTGCAAGTTTCATTCGCTTCTTTACCGAAGGCTTGGTGAAGAATGCACGCTTCTTGACTTCCTTAAGAATTCCCGACCGTTCGTATTTTTTCTTGAATCGACGAATCGCGCGGTCAATGGGTTCGTTCTCTTGAATGATGATACCGACCAACTCTTGTCACCTCCTTACGCGTTGAGTTTACGACGCAACTGACGTTGCCAGTTCGTCGGAAAAATCGGTTCTAAAATTTTCGATCAACTTTCTTTCGCCGGAATTCTCGAAAGAGACGACAATGGAATGAATGCCGTTCGACGTCTTGTCTTTCCGAATGACACGACCGACGTCGTTCAACTCTGAGAAGAAAATCGCTTGGCCAATCGTGAATACTTTTTCTTTGGAATACTCGACGCACACCGACCTGTCGATCTTGGCGTCGGCCTTCTTATCCGATTTTGCCATCGGAATCGCCAGTAATGCGCTGTGCTTGCACCGCGTGCACCGATACCACGATTTCTCCGCTCCAGTTTCTTGAGCGTTTTGAGTTCCGCCCACAAGTTCCATTTTGGTTGACTTGTGGCAATATGCACACTCGTGCATCACATATTTGGTTCGCGCCATATCCCACACTTCCTTACAATGTTACTCGATGGAGTTGCTCTTGCAGTTCTACTGCACACCGGACGAACGCGAGGCAGAGGAACGAGTGATTCATCCATATTCAAAATACTGAAAACCGTTTCTGAAGTCAAGGAGGCATTCGAAAGCTCATGGAGAATGTGTTTTCTTTTGACTTTTCTACCCTTATTGGTTATATTTTCAACCCATCGGTGAGCAATCGGAAGGCTTTTGGCATTGACAGTTGAGAAACTTCATCACGCATCCAAAAAAAATCGGTATTCGATTGTTCTGGTGCCCAATGAAGATGCAAGTAAGGCCCGCACGTACCGGGGTGCTCTTTGGCAATTTGTGCTTGGTGTTCTTGCTGTGGCCACGGTCATTGCCGTTTCAACGCTCGCGTTGGTTGTCTATACCCCATTGTCTCTTTACATTCCCATCACGAGTCCAGAATTGGAAAACAAGTACAATCGCGAGTTGGTAGAACTCAACACGCGCATGGCGAGAATGATGGAAGAACTCGTAGACCTGCGAACGTACAATGCCAAGTTGCGACGGGCGTTTGGCGAAAACATTGGACTCACGGATTCCGGCGTGGTGAGATTGCGCACGTTGGAAAAACAGGAACGGCAACGAGGAGAAATCCAACGGGCAGTTCCAAAACGTACTGCACTGGAACAGGCTGCAATCGCAAGCTCGTACGGCGAAGAAGCATGGCGTGCAGCACAACACATGTCTCCGCCAGTAGGATTTCCTGCGATGATGCCGGCCGAGGGGTATGTTACGCGTCAGTTTCAACCTGAGCAGAACCATACGGGAATTGATATTGCGGGAAAAATTGGAGCTTCTGTTGTGGCCGCCGCCGATGGGCGCGTCGTGTTTTCCGGTTGGACGCAGGATTACGGTTATGTGATGATCATTTCTCACGCAAATGGATTTACAACGGCTTACAAGCACAATCAGTTGTTGACTAAAGGCGTAAATATGTTTGTGAAGCGCGGCGAAATGATTGCTGCGTTGGGAAATACCGGAGTGATTACGAGCGGCCCCCATCTCCATTTTGAAATTTGGAAAGATGGCGTGCCCGTGAACCCTGCCCTCTACGTTCTGAATCTCAGTCTATAAAAAAAGCCTCGTGGCGAAAACAGACCCCATAAAAGAACTTAACCTCATCGGTCAGGGGACGGTCATCGAAGGCAAGATCCGAAGTCAAGGAAGTGTTCGGGTGGATGGCAAAGTCTTGGGTGAAGTATCTGCGGGAGAATCTCTCTCGGTCGGAATCACAGGAGAGATTGAAGGAAATGTTTCGGCGAAGAATGTGGTGGTAGGAGGAAAAATTCGGGGCAGCATCAACGCCGCCGAAAAAATTGTGTTTGAAGGAAAATCTGTCATCAAAGGAGATATTCGGGCTACTCGTCTTGTGATTGACGAGGGGTCGTTATTTGATGGCCGCGTATCGATGGTAGAGAAATCCCCTGCCTACGAGGTAAGACACTAAGCAACGAATGGATATCGAGTGGACGACCCCAACGCCAAGAAACCATCCGAAGGCATGGGGAAAACGTTCCGCGACGCAGCCCCGTATCTTACCCTTGGCATCCAGCTTGCAATCACCGTCATCGGTTTCTTCTTTCTCGGTTTTTGGCTCGACAAAAAGTTCGATACAACTCCGTGGCTGAGTCTTGCGGGTTTTGGTGTGGGATGCGTGGGTGGATTTATCAAGTTCTTGCAATCTGTCAAAGCCATGTCGTCGTCCGAGGGGGATGCAACAGTCTCCAAGCATCGTGAAGATTGATTGGTCGTTCATTCGTCTGGCGGTTGGTTCGTATGTGGGGATGGCGCTGCTTGCCGCGTATCCCTTCTCGGAATTTGCGACTGCGCCGGTAACGAGAAGTGTCGCCGCCGGCAGTGCGATGAGTTTGGCAAACCTTTTGGTCGGTTACGGCGTCATTGAGTTCTCGTACACAAAGTTGCACACGGCATTTCTCAAGTGGGTGCTCGGCGGTATGGTGGTGCGGCTCTTCCTGATGTGGGGCGCGTTGCTTGCGCTATTGCAACTCGATTTCCACTCGGCGGCACTGATGATGTCGTTATTGTTTCTCTATGTGATGAATTTAGTTCTCGAAATCTACTACCTTCAAAAAAAAGTTGATACAAAAAGTCGGGCAATCTCGTCGTGAATTGGAATCCGTTCGCAGCACCTGATTCGATCCAGCAAGCAACTTCCGCAGCCGTTGATACGCTCAAGACGGTCGGTGAACACGCCGGCGCGGCTGGCGAGAAATTCGAGTTCGGCCATCTTCTGCACCACAT
>JACRFF010000338.1 GCA_016218005.1 Ignavibacteriales bacterium | reverse complement strand
GACGTATTCCTTGGGAAGATGCGAAGCGCTGTTTGCTTCGTAAAGAATCGTGCCCACCGACCCGTCGTTGAAGCGAATCGTCATCGCCGCAGAGTCGTCGTCGGGAGCGTGCGTTGGCGAGGGACCCAGCCGCTCAGCAAATATGCGAACGGGAACTGACCCGCAGAAAAATTGCATGAGGTCCACGAAGTGGCAAACTTCTCCAATGATCCGTCCGCCGCCCTCAACCGGATCCTTCGTCCAGTGCGCATTGGGAATGTAGCCTGCATTGACACGATAGAGAAACGTGAACGGTCCAACGGCATCGCCGAAAAATTCTTTTGCCCGAATCGCATCGGGTGAAAATCGGCGGTTGAAACCGACCATGAGCGACGCGCCGCTCTTGGATGAATACGTTTTGATGATCGAAGAAAGTTCGTCGTCGTTGAGCGCAAGCGGCTTTTCCACGAAGACGCATTTGCCGGCAGTCAATGATTTCACCACAAAGGGAGCGTGCAGATTATGCCGCGCCGCTATGAACACTGTGCCGATGCTTTCGTGTTGAAAAATTTCTTCTGCATTGGCCGTGGCAAAAGAGAATCCGAATGTTCTTGCAACGTTCGCGGAGTTCAGTCCGTTGCCGGTGCATACGCCTTCAAGAGAAATGCCGGCCACTTTTTTGAGATGAGGAAGCAGTTGTGCTTGAGCGAAACTTCCCGCTCCCACAAATCCGACCTTCATCGGTTCACCGGCGCCCCCCTCTTTGCTCGCCTTTCTTTTTGTCGGCGTCTGCAGGTTGGGCGCATCATACGTCAGCAGCACGCCAACGTAACGCTCACGTTTTTCTTTCGAGGCGATAAGAGCATACGCTTTCTTCGCCTCGTCTACTGCGAATCGGTGCGTTGTGAGAAGATCAAGCTTCAAGTTCTTGCCGGAGATAAGCCGCAGAACTTCTGCCATGTTTCGCCGTTCCGTCCAACGGACATGCCCAATCGGATAATCGTGCCCTCGCTCTTCATATTCGACGTCGTAACGTCCCGGTCCATACGATCGCGATAGTTTGAAATCGAGTTCCTTCGTGTAATACGGACCTCGCGGCAGTGCAAGTCCCACGTCGCCCACAAGCACTACTCGCCCGCGTTCCCGGCACAACTCACCCGCTAACTGCACCGGATCATTGCTGGAAGTTGCCGCAGTAATGATAACGGCATCCACACCAACACCGCGCGTGAACGAACGGATTCCGCTCTGCACATCTTTGGCGCGCTCAATCGCAACGTCGGCTCCCGATTCCTTGGCTAAGGCAACGCTCCGTTTGTCGATGTCGATACCCACGACAGAGCATCCGTTGGCTTTGAGCAACTGGATGGTGATTTGGCCGATCAAGCCGAGGCCGATGACCGCAACCGTTTCGCCCAAGGTTGGCGCCGCTTGACGAACTCCTTGCAGGGCGATCGAGCCAATTGTGGTATAGGCCGCCTCTTCAAACGTTACATTGTTAGGAATCTTCACACACAGATTTTTGGGAATGAGCACAAACTCCGCGTGGCTTGCATACCCGGCGCCGGCACACGCAACGCGATCTCCCGACCGTACGCCATCGACACCATCGCCAACAGCAACAGCAACGCCGGAAACCGAGTATCCCAAAGCCGACCACGCCGTCAGAACGCCTTGAACTCTGCGATACGACGCCAGCAATCCATGCTGCCGCACTTGATCCAACACTTTCGCCACAAGTTCCGGGTTCTTCCTTGCCTGTTGAAGGAGCGACGACGAACGCTTAGCCACCGAAGCTCGTTCGGTACCGGCGCTGATCACCGAGCAATGTGTTTGAACAAGAATATGCCCCGCCTTCACGACGGGAGGGGGAACATTTTGTACTTCGATGTTCCCTGTCTTGTTATGTTGAACGACTTGTTTCATGATTGTGGGTATCCATCCCTTCGGGGTTGGCCCGATTCTTGTTGATGTCCAATCTCCTCTATCTTCTGCACGGTAAGATGGTCTTTGAAGAAGAAGTAACCGCCGAGCATCATGGTAATTATGTATCCGACTTCATGCGTTATGACGCTGAAACTCAGCGCCGTTACGGAATCGACGCCGTACAGTTTCGTCATCGCCACGGTCAGAAAACTGTGATACGTGCCCATCGCTCCCGGAGCCGGCAGCACCCACGCAATGGACGACACGACGAGAAGAACAATCGACGCGCCAAAACCGAGCGCAGATAATTGTTGTGGGAACGCGTAGAACGGCAGGAACATGATCAAGGCATAATCCAGCCAAAGAAACAGGCTGAGAAAAAAAATGCCTGCGAACTTGTTTTTCATGCGCGCAACGCCAAATCCGGCGGCAAAGGATTCGACAAAGCTATGAACTTTCGGTCTGAGGCGCTCAGGAAGAAATCGCCGCAGTTTCGCAAGCATTTTGACAAATGTTTCCGCCTTGAAGAACAAGAGCACGAACAGCGCAAAGCCCGCAATCGACCCGTAGAGAAAGAAAGGCCGAATCGATTCAACATCGTTCACGAAAGGATCAATGGCACGCGGGTACAAGAACAGCGTTGCGCACGTAATGAGATAGAACGTCATGAAATCCAGAATGCGCTCCACCACCACGGTGCCAAAAGCGGACGTGCGCGAAATGCCTTCCTGATTCCCCAGCAACACCGGCCGAACAAACTCGCCGACGCGCGGCAAAATATTGTTGACCGAATAACCGATCATCACCGAGGAAAATAAGTTGCGGTTGGAAATTTTTTCTTTGATAGGCGTCAGCAAGTACTTCCAGCGCACGGTGCGAATCCAGTAACTCAGCACGATGAACGGAACCGTGAGACCTACCCACAGGTAGTTTGCACTCTTGAGCGATTTCCAGAGGTCTGCAAAGTTCGTTCCGCGAAACGCGACATACAGAAACACGGCCGCCAGAAAAAAACTGAGAACTGTTCGAATGAAACTACGCAGGTTGAAATTCATCGGTCGGAAGATTCAGCGGAGGTCAACCACTTCGGTCCCTGCCGGCGGAGTGAAGGCGAACGCGCTGTCGTTGATGTTTGTGTTCAACCGCATTCTGTTGATCACGTAAATGGTTTCGGTCTCATTGACGTCGACGATTGTT
>JACRFF010000335.1 GCA_016218005.1 Ignavibacteriales bacterium | reverse complement strand
GTTGTCATTCGGATGCACGGCATCGGATGCAAGCGTAACTCTCAAATCGCCCATGTTGAGCGCATTGTACGCCAGACCAATGCGGAAGGAAAGTGGCAAGTCGTACTCGCCAACTTGGTACTGTGAAGGAATATTGTTCGGTCCGGTTCCGATATTGTTGTCGGGGTCGGAATTGAAATAGAGATCCCGTCCATCCAGCCGCATCTTGGAACCGAAGTTGGAAATGGATGCGCCGATCGTCAGTCCGGGAACTTCCGAGAGGTAGAGAGTTCCCACGTCGAAGGCAAAGGCGCTGGCGCTTTCATCCCAGAGAGCTTCGCGAACATATTTGAAATTGAAGCCAAGGGAGAACCGGTCGGTGAGGTTTTTTGCATACGAGACACCGAAGGCAATTGAGGAGGCATCCCAGCGTCGTCCGTCTCCTTCGGGAAAGTCAACCGTGCGGACGACGTCTTCGGGGACGCGCATCGAAATGACCGAGAACCCAAAAGTGCCGAGGTCGCCCATAGGCAACAAGCCCGCCGCAAAATCATACTGCACATCTGCCAGCCAGTTGGCGTGGTTGAACATGACTTCACCGTTAACTTGCAATCGTGAAAGACCGGCGGGATTCCAGTAGATGGCCGAAAGGTCGTTTGCTAATCCTACCTGGGCGTTTCCCATTCCCAGAGCACGGGCACCGACACCGATCTTGAGAAATTGCGCCGCTGTTGTGCCGGTTTTTGCCGTACTGCGAAAGAACTGACTGTGGCTTATTGCCACGCTAAGAATCACTACGATAGTAATAGAGAGAATGCGTTTGGTTTTCATGCGAGCCTCCGTTCCTACTTGATGACGCCAAACCGGCCTATCTTCTCGCCGACACCGGGAACATCCACGTGGTAAATGTAGACGCCATACGCCAGCTTTTGGCCTTCGTACGTCAAGAGACTCCAACTGGCGTAGCTGTTGGTGTCGTCCTTCCGAATCGTATCCACAAGTTCGCCCGTCAATGTGTAGATGCGAATCGTG
>JACRFF010000337.1 GCA_016218005.1 Ignavibacteriales bacterium | reverse complement strand
GCTGGGGCAGGAGATTGCCACGTTGTACGAAGGGACGAAATCCGCAGGCTATGTCGATCTCGTGTGGAACGGAAGGGATTCCTACGGCAGACCGGTTGCTTCTGGCGTCTACCTGTATCGCATTGACGCCCGTGCCGGCGACGGAAGCAAGGCGTTTGTCCAAAGCAGAAAAATGATGATGCTGAAGTAAGCACCCTCCCGTAACGTGAAAGCCCCCACCACCGTGGGGGCTTTCCTTTTTCTGCTCGCGCGTGAACACTCAGAGGAAAGGAACAGCCATGCATCGTTTCCTAAAATTTTTCGTGCTGTTGTTATCCGTTGTTGTCGGTGCTGCGACCCCATTATCTGCGCAATGGTATTGTCAGTACGCAACGTGGGATTCCGACACGAATGGCACGGGACACCAAACTGCCTCGGTTGCCGTGTTTTCAGAAAACACTTTCGCCGCCTTGGTGGCCACACCAGGCATACGCAACTTCATGGTTCCGTACAAGAATGCCGATTCGAGCCACGGGAGACTGTACAAATATGGCTATGGTTCACCGGCAACCAATGTCTTTCAGGTTTGGACAGACGGACTGTTTGATCAAGTGCAGATGTTCAATATGTACAAGATCACGGCAACCAAGGATAGTATGATTTACGGAGCGAACAACGACCTCGACCATAACATTTTGGTCTTCAAGCTGACTCGTGATACGATTCTTATTGCACCGGGCAACAAACGACAACCGACAGGGACAAATTCTATTTTCGGAATCGAAGTCGATCAAGCCGGCTATGTGTACGTTTGCAATGACACGACGACCGGCAAGACCGATGACATCAAGATCTATCCGCCTATCTCCTCGTGGACAGATCTCCACAACCAGACTCCCTCCCGTACGATCGACCTCCCCGACGGCATCTATAAAGGTATCACGGCCAGTCCTGACGGCAAAATGATTTTTGTCTCTGACTACGGCAACCGACGCATCCTGAAATACAAAGGAAGCGTGGCGTCGGGATTCACGCAAGATGCTGGCTTCAATTTCACAATGTCGCCAACCGATTCCGTGGCGGGCGGGTCGTTGAAACCAAGTGTGCTCGGACTTGCCTATCTTTCACCGAACAACATCTTGTTTGCTGCGACGCACGTGTGGCGAGGCGGCGGAACGTATTACTCCTATGGCAAGATTTTTCTCATCAACCCGAAGACTGGAGCCCTCGTCTCCACAGATTCCACGATAAGCGTCATCAACACTGCGGCGTGGAATTTTACCATCACCGGCGGCTACAATCTGCGCGGCAGCGGCACGGCGTACGGCAATGCCTCAGGCTATACGTCGAACTACGATGTCGAATTCGATGACAAGGGAAATCTCTACACCCAATCCTACTACGGTTGGACGGCAGACAAGTGGAAGTACAACGGAACGCTGCCAACCATTACTCTCACTGATGTGAAACCGGTCGAGGGAGTTGTGCCGCGGTCATTTGACCTCGGACAGAACTATCCCAATCCGTTCAATCCATCCACCACGTTTGATTTCGCTGTTCCAACCGCGGGGCACGTTGTGTTGAGAGTGTACGATGTGTTGGGGCAACACGTGGAAACGTTGATGGACGATGATGTGCGGGGTGGAGTCTATCACGCAAGGTATGATGCGTCGCATCTATCCGGTGGCACATATTTCTACACGATGACGTTCAACGGTCAATCGCAAACGAAGCGGATGGTCTTGTTGAAGTAGAAAAATTTTTCAAGTGCATTCGAAAGGCGAGCCGCTTGGTTCGCCTTTTTTGTTGTGCCGCAGGCGCCGTTCGTCGATATGTTTACCGAGTGGGAAATCGAGACCTGACGATCGAGGAATCTGGTTCGCTGACAATCGCCGCCAAAGAATCGGCATCGCCGTTCGATATTACTTCCATCGCAATGGAGAAAAAGGTCAACGGCTACCTGCTGACGCTGCATTCGC
>JACRFF010000336.1 GCA_016218005.1 Ignavibacteriales bacterium | reverse complement strand
TCATCGGCCAGTCCCATCTCGATATTGCATGGCTATGGACATTGGAGGACACGGACCGG
Organism: Ignavibacteriales bacterium; assembly: GCA_016218005.1. Lineage (GTDB taxonomy): Bacteria > Bacteroidota > Ignavibacteria > UBA10030 > UBA10030 > JACRFF01. Next base: position 11,223 of record JACRFF010000336.1, on the reverse strand, counting down.
AAAACTGCTCAGACTTTTTCTACAGCACTGCGCTTGATGGAAGAATATCCCGAGTTCCGATTTACACAAAGTCAGGCGGCGCTGTATGAATTGGCCAAGACCAAGTTCCCCGAGCTTTTCAATCAGATTCGCGTGCGCGTTGCAGAAGGCCGCTGGATACCGGTCGGCTCCATGTGGGTAGAACCGGATTGCAATCTGCCTTCCGGCGAATCACTGGTTCGTCAGATTCTGTTGGGCAGAAAATTCTTCCTCAAACATTTTGGACTGCACTCTACCATTGCGTGGCTGCCCGATTCATTCGGGTACGCCGGTTCCCTTCCACAAATTCTCTTGAAGGCCGGCTTTCAGCATTTCTTCACCACGAAACTGACTTGGAACGATTCAACAATTTTTCCGCACTCCTCCTTTTGGTGGGAAGGCATTGACGGCTCACGACTTCTCGCGGCCAATCCTCCGGTCGGACTGGAAGGCACAATCGACGCCAAGCATATCTCCCAATCATCCAGCGACCTCGTTCAGGATGATGTCCAAATTCCGGGCATCCAGACTTTTGGGTTTGGCGATGGCGGCGGCGGCGTCTCGAAGGAACAGCTTGAGACCCATCGCATCCTGAGGTCGGTCGCGGGCGTTCCGCCTTCCATACAAAGTACGCCGGCAGAATTTTTTGCCGAGCTGGCATTGCAAGGCTCCTCATTGCCCGTGTGGCGAGGCGAATTGTATCTGGAGCGATGTCGTGGAACCTACACCACGCACGGGTGGATGAAGAAACTCCATCGCCATGCGGAAACGGCTCTGTACAACGCAGAGTATTTAGCCACGCGAGCGATGCTGGCAAGCAATGTTCCCGGCTCGTATCCCTCAGCAACACTTGAGCAAGCGTGGAAGCGATTGCTCATGAATCAATTCCACGACCTTCTCCCCGGCACGGCAATCGAAGATGCGTACGTGAATAGCCGCGAGGATTTCGCCCAACTATTCCAGACAACTTCCAAGATTTCGGATGCAACGTTCAAAACCCTTTCGTCGCAGGTGAAGCGGTCGGCGCAGGAACAGTCGTTCATGGTTATCAATACGTTGGGCTGGACGCGAAGCGAGTATGTAGAACTCGTTGCAAATCTTTCCGCCAAACACGTGGGGGTTTTCAATCAAGATGGATCACAGATACCGTTTCAAGTGATCGAGCGCGGGAAACGCGACACAACGCTTCTCTGTTTCATCGATCAAATTCCTCCATTCGGCACAACGCAGATTGTTATCCGCAGTCTTGAATCGACTTCTCATCAAGAAACGCCTTGGAAGATTTCTTCGCACACACTTGAGACTCCGTTCTATCGTACTCGATGGGATAACAAAGGCAGCATCAGTTCTCTCCATTCGAAACCGTTGCGCAGGGAACTGATACAAAAGTCAAAGCGAGGAAATCTCTTCCAAACGTTCAGCGACGCGCCCGCCGAATGGCAGACGTGGGATATCGATAAAGACTTCGAGCGCCATCGCGTGGAGTTGCTGGAATTCAAAGGCATGAAGGTTGTCGAAAACGGCCCACTGCGTTTGACGATGAAGACCGAATTCAAAACGAGCAGCGGCAGTACTATCGTCCAGCATATTCGTTTCTACCACAAGTCGGCAAAAATCGATTTCGACACAACGGTTGTGTGGAAAGAACGGCAGGTATTGTTGAAGGCGGGGTTCTGGCTGAATGTCAAGACGGGGGTTGCCTCGTATGAAGTTCCATTCGGTTTTGTCCAACGATCGACAAAGATGAAAGACGAAGCCTCGCAAGCAAAGTTCGAAGTGCCCGCCCAGCAATGGGCGGCTTTGACCGAGCAAAAGTTTGGCGTTGCGTTGTTGAATGATTGCAAGTATGGATACGATTGCCGCGGTTCATTTCTGCGGCTGACGCTGTTGCGATCGCCTTACTATCCACATCCCATTGACCCAAAGTCTTCACACGACACAACTGTAACCGATCAGGGCGAGCACACGTTCCGATACTCGATTGTACCCTTCGCCGGCTCGCTGCGTCAAGGCATGGTTGTGCAGGGGGCACGAAACCTGAACACTCCTCCCTTCGTCGTTGCCGATGCTATCGCTTCGCCGACCGAACATTTTGTAACGACCACGAAACCGAACATCGTCATCGACGCCGTTAAGAAAGCGGAAGACTCCGACAATGTCGTCATTCGACTTCACGAGGCCTACGGAGAATCGGCTCACGCCGGCATTACCCTGCCTCCGCGAACAGCCGCGGCGGTCGAAACGAATTTAATCGAGAGCGACCCGAAACCGCTGAAAATTTCCAAAGGAAAAATTACGCTGAAGTTCAAACCGTTTGAGATCAAGACCCTCAACTTGTCCTTTCTTCCTCCGAAGAAGTCAAAGCGTTAGATGCGATGTAAGGAATCGAACTTGTCGTGACTTCACCAAAAGAGAAGCTGCCGCGCCTTCCACTCTTCGAACTGCTCCGCCGATTCAAAGGGCAAATGGCGTTCGCTTTATCCCTCGTGGTCGTGGAAAACGTGGCGTGGATCGTCGAGCCGAAACTATTCGGCAGTGTGCTTGATGCTCTCATCGACAAGTTTAGCCGCGAGTCATCACTGCTTTCTCCTTTTGATGTTCTTCCGCTCATCCTTTGGGTCTCGGCGTTTGCCGTGAATTCAGGCACGGGCGTCATGCGTCGCGTCGTCGACCCCCGAATCTATTTGAAAATGTTCAGCGAGTTAGCGCGAGAGATTGTCGCCATCGGCAAGTCTCGGCGATACAAGACGTCGAAGACCGCCGCTCTCGCGCAACTTTCCGAACAGTATGTCACGTTCTTTCAGTTTCGCGTACCCGAAGTGATCGAACAAATTATTGCCATCGGCGGCGCCGTTGTTGCACTATCGACATTTGACTGGAGAATTGCACTGACATGCGCGACGATTGTGGGACCGCTGTATGTGATCAACCGTTTGCAGAAGATGAAGTTGGCAGGACTTCAAAAGGAATTCCACGACATCTATGAAACCACATTTGAAGTCTTTGCGAAGGAAAGTGAAGAAGCGGTTCAGACATATTACAAAAATTACTCAACGGCAAAACAGCGCATTGCATTTTGGGGGGCACTGAACTTTGGCGTCGTTCGCATTGCGCTGCTGGCAATCTTTCTCGTGGTTCTCTACATTGCGATTGATCTTGATGATTTTACCACCGGCTCCATCTACTCCATCGTCGCTTACCTTTGGACATTCATTACGATGTCCGAGTATATTCCCGAACTCATGGAAAGCTGGACGTCGCTCAAGGATATTTCCCGCCGACTGCACGCCGAATCGATCTAAGATCGGCTACTTCAAATTCTTCAACAACGTCTGTGGGTCGAGATTGGGCGCTTCGATATCCTTAAAGTAGCGAACCGTTCCCACCTTCAACTCGTCTGTTGCGTCGTCATCGCACACAATCATCCCGTGTGGATGGAGTTGCAGTGCGCTTACCGTCCACATGTGGTTGACGCCTTGCTCGATGACCTGTGCCAACGCACGTGCCTTTCCGTGTCCGCTAATGATGATGAGTACTTCGTCGGCATCAAGAACCGTCGCCACTCCCACCGTCAGCGCCTGCCGCGGCACTTTGTTCACGTCGTCGCCGAAAAATCTGGAGTTGGCAATCATCGTATCATACGTCAGCGTTTTGATGCGCGTCCGCGATGAAAGAGACGAGCCAGGCTCGTTGAACGCAATGTGTCCGTCAGGGCCAATGCCGCCAAGAAAAAGATGAATGCCTCCCGCCTTTTTGATTTTCTCTTCGTACGCAGCGCACTCTCTCTCCAAATCTTTGGCGTTGCCGTTCAAGATGTTGATATGAGATTTTGCAATATCAATGTGCTTGAACAGGTGGTTCCACATAAACGAATGATAACTTTCCGGGTGGTCTTCGGACAGCCCAACATACTCATCCATATTGAACGTTACCACATCCCTAAACGACACTTTGCCCTGCTTATACATTTCTACCAGATGCTTGTAGGTTCCCACGGGTGACGATCCCGTTGGCAGGCCGAGCACAAATGGTTTCTTCGAGCTTGGCTTGAATTGCCGAATCTTGCGTACGACATAGGACGCCGTCCATCGGCTGACTAATTCGTAGGAAGGTTGAATAATGACGCGCATGGATCCTCCTGAGTAAGTATAAAAGAATAGAAACCTGGCTTACTTACGCTCTTGCGTTTACAACGTAGGAAGAGTGTACTTGAGAAACAACCGGGAGAAAAGAATCGAGGGGGGCAACATCGACGCTCGGTCGATCAATCTGAGGAGGAGAATGATACGCTCATCGGCAAGATTGCCAGAAGCAAAGCGCGAACACGTTCAGTGGAAAGCGTCTCATTTCAAAGTTATTCTTTCCTCATCACGTTTCTCATGACGTCTCTGCAACTTCGAAATGAAAAAGGTGATAGCGCAAGCTACCACCTCTTGAAAAAATTGATCGAGTGTTAGCAAAACTGTTAGCAGATCATTGCTGGTGATAAGATACAAATGCTTGATTATGATTGCAACGTTCGCTGATTTTTTTGATGGATTACCGTCAGCAAATAAGCTCCGACCGTATCCTCCGTGCTCTTGCGCTACGGCAGCAAGTTTTTCAATCGTTTCCATTCATCCACCCATTGCCACTGAGGCATCAGGATGGGCGCGGCGTTCATGCGCCCTCCAAATCCAATGAGCCGGCGTGTGAACATGTTGAGATTCGCAACTTCTGCTCGAGCGATCTTGTCATAGTAGATTTCCACCCGTTCCCGCATGGCAATGTGCGCCACATACTTATTGATCGTTGATTGCTGGTGCCTCTGGCGTATTCGCCGACGTTCGCGGTCACGAAGAGAGTCGAAAACATTTTTCGAAATCCGAAATTGCCAATCGAGCAATTTGAGAACGGAATACCCTTCCGCAAGTTTCAGGGGACCTTTCAACTCGCCCACATCCATCATCAAGGTCTGCGCAACGATGCTGTAGTAATCCTTGAACGCTATCCATCCCGATACTCCTCCTTGTCGCCGCCACTCATCGCGCAATGAAAACCGAAACGCAAGAGAATCCATGCTTGCGCCTGCCTTGATTTGTTGCATACAGCGTTCAGCCGCAGCTGAATCCGGGAGAAGAATTTCCTGGACGCTTGCCACATAGCTGGACTCTACAAGCGTTTTCTGCTCTCTCCACAAAGACCACAGCGGCTCCCACATCCGATATGTCGCTGTGTCGACAACGGAGAATTCATTGTTCCGCGCCTTCCAATAGTCTGACCACGTTGCAACATCCTTGCGCACGTCTGCCGTGTTAGCAAACCCGGATCGAATCCCCTCTTCCGCAATCATGTCGGCTTCAACGATGGTACGTAACAGGTGGAAGAACGAGCTTGCGAACAACGATGGACGCACGGAGGGGAATGCAAGATCATAGTGAAGAAGATTTTCCAAAAACTCCCCCAGCGATAATTTCCCAAAGCTACCGCGAGCCAGCGGCTCATGAAGATGCTCACGAAATTCCGATTCAATCCGATACACATCATCCGGCAAATAGCGATATCCCTTCGGCACGCGGCGCTGGGCAGAATCGCTCACAATCACTTCCCACATTCGCTTGGCCACCCCCCGGAATAGCGCTGTGTCGGCATCCATCCGCTTTCTGCGAAACAACCGTTTCGTATATGCTTCAGCCAGAATTCGTTCTTTGCGCTCGCGAATCACCCGTGTAACAGCCTGCCGTTGCTCCTGCATGGATTTTCCACCCGCGTCTCTGCTCGGCTCGTCTTGAACCAATACAATGACAACCGTACCGAATATCTGAGAGACAATCGGAGACGAGACATCGTTGGAATCCTTGAGCGCATAGGCCGCATCCTCCAACGTCTGTTCAAGTGAACCAAAGCCGATATAGATCGAATCGTGCTCAATACCGGGATCGTTCAGCGCCTCGTCGAGCAGCATTCCTTTCGACCGCAACTGACGGAGTGCAACAGCAACGCGCTGCGCATCCGATGGAAGGCGCGGCCGAACGACTAACAGTTTCCTACGGACGGCAGAGCGGCGCATGCCTTCCCGAATTTCTTCATCGGCAACTTGCACGCGACTACTGATCTCTCGTTTGTAGAGTGCATCTTTCACGAACAGTTTGCGGAGAACCGTTGCGGTGATTTGTTCCCGCCATTCATCTATAGCGGGACTTGTGGATTGAACAGACGCCAGAAGTTTTTCTCCCACCAAAGACTCGACGGCTTTGCGTTTGACCGATTCAAAACTCCGGTCTTGAAGTTTTTCCTCAAAAGGCATCAAGCTGATTCGTTCGAACAAATCTTGCGTCGTAATACAAGCGGAACCGACAACGGCAAGCGTGTCATTTGCGTTACTCATCTATTGCGTTTGGGCTTGAAGCCCAAGCTTCACCATCAGCAAGAAGAAGGAAAAGACGCGGGCGCGCACGGCGTAATCAATAGTTGAGTTCGATGGTTGCCGGCAGTTGCATCACTCGCACAAAGCCATGATCCGGTTGGATGGCATGGTTTCCGAGTGCGGCAGATCGAAGCGTGCGCGAAAGTAAACCGGTTGAGAGCAAAATGTGCGTTTGCGCGGCGTTGACTGAGCCTTCTAATTGAACAATGACGTGCGAAGGATCGTCTGCACGAATCGACATCGATAACTCGCCAAAATGCGTTGGCATGGAACCTACCGATATGCCGTGGAGAATCCATTCGTCTTTGAGGCCGGCTCCGACAACGAGCGTTGAGGCGTCGTCAATTTCATAGACGAACATGGAACGCACGGCCGTGATGAAATCCGAGCCAACCCACGTGTGCGGCATATCGCCAATAAATTTTGCTTTACGAGAATCATGCCAGACAACCTCCGCCCACTGATTCCAACCGCGTGGTCGTTGATCGTTCATGAACCACTCCAAGAGCTGATGCGCGCGCTGTTTCTGCTGAAGATACACGAACGTCCCTACATTCCTGAGTTCGTATGGCGTATAAGCATCCCACGCAATACTGTCAGCGGCACGCTGCCCAAACCATCGAAAATATTTTTCGAAGGTGCGATCATAGGCAGGCTGAGGAACGAATGCCCCTTCTCCACACGGATGCAGCGCAATCGATGTGGAAGTCGGGTCGAAATCGCCAAGCTCCGCACAGCCCGGCACGTAGTCGATGTTATGTGTCTTTGAGGTCAGTTGAATCGATTGGTACACATCGTGGCGGAATGCAAGAGCCATGCTATCATAGCGGTAAGATTGTTGGATCAAGCTCAGACGTGCCGCGCTATAGGCAGCGTCTTTCAATCCTTTGAGCGCGAAAAAGTCGTCCCAATACGAATGCATGGGCTTTGCCGAATATCCCTCGTGGCTGATAGATTCTGGCAGCAGCCCAAAAGAGATCCGTTTGGTATCCGGCCCGTTTCGATACTCTTCCGTCATCCGCGTAGCTCGAAGCGCTTGGATGTGCGCGGCTGCCGCAACGATATTGGAAAAATGGTTTCGCAAGAACGTTGTATCCCCCGTGAACCGCGCATACTCCGTGCACGCAAAGATCAGCTCGCCATGGCTGTCGTGTTCCGGAACCGGATCGGGCCCACGTTTATCAACAACGCACGGAACACTCCCATCGGCACGTTGATACGACGCATACCATTCGACAAAGCGCCGCACTTCGTCGTTCAGCCCGAATTTCAACAGTGCGGCAGACGTCATCGAACCATCCCGAATCCACGAGCGCTCATACGCCCGTGAGCCCGGTTGAAATCCTGGTCCATCTTTGTTGATAAGAACATACGCGATGTTGGATCGCACGACGTCAATCAAATGCTGTGCATCGGATGGAACCTTGAACTGAACTTTGTTGAGTTTATTTTCCCACCGCAGTTTGAGCTTGGCCAGTTCATCGGACCATTCTTGCTCGCTCGGTGATGCATCGTTCCAGCGATTACCTTGCGGGTGAAACGGCACCGCCGCAATCACCGCCGTAGATTCTCGAGGCTCAAGTTTGAAATCGAAGGCAAACGCCGCCGAAGCCAACCCGCTTGGGTCGAAGATCGTGCTCTCTGTTGGAAAACGATTCTCTGAAATTCGTTCAACGATTTCACCGGCATCAAACGGTGTCGCTCCAACTGCCGATGGCATTCTCGAAACGATGATACGCTTGTCTCCCACGATCGCGCGTTGTCCGACAAGAATAATTGAATCCGTTCGCGCCCAGCCTCCGTCATAGTTGAGCCATTGAGAAGTAGGGTTGACTTGAAATGGACGGAGCGTGAGATAGAGCGTACCGCTTCGCTGTGTAGTGGATGTGTTTTTGATTTGATACCGCGCGAGCAACGCTGAACTTTGCGGATCGCCGATGGCTGCAAGCGTAATCGTAAGTTCAGCATCGTTCATTCTTCGGACTACCGTCGGGATCGGGAGGTAACCATTCTCCAGCGTCTGTTGTTCCGTGCCGTCTGCCCACGCCTGTACTTTGCCGTCGCTCCAATGTATGAACGGCTCGACCGAAAATCGTTGTCGATCCACCTCGAAAGCGCCGTCTTCGTTGAACAGTGCTTCCTTTTCGTCGGAGGCCGCGCCCACCACCGTCCAATACGATTGCTCGCGCAGAAAATAGCGCGGATACATTCCACGCGGCACTCGTGCCGCAGTTTGTTCGAGCCACTGATTGACGGACCCGAGCGAATCTGACGGCACAAGCGATATTTCCTCTAATCGGAACCGTCGTTCAGGACTTGTACCGATTGTGGCGATCCGTAAAAACCTCGCTTCGGATTCCGGAGTGAACAGCAAACGGCGTCCGCCGTTTCCGTGAAGAACGGTTCGCAACGTATCGTAAGCTTTGCCATCGAGCGAACCGAGCACGACGTACGACACATCGGAAAGAGATTGATCCCAGACAACATCCACTCCGCCGAACTCGTGCGGATACTTGTAGTCGATCTCAATCCACGCGTTGTGCACTGTGCGGCTTTCCCAACTTCCTGCCGTCATCGGCAATACGTTTTCCGGTGTTGTTCCTTTTGCAGAAGAAGACGCTCTCACTGTCGGTCGGGGAAGCAATCGTGGCAGCGGAAGGATCGTTCGCAACCGAATGTCGTCAATCCACACACTCCCCACCCCACCCGTTCCGGCTGTAACAACGAACTCAAGTCTCCGCAGCGTATCGAGCACGGCATTGGACTTTGGTCCCCACGCAAACGAGAAATGGCGGCGCTTAGAATGTATCCGCGTCCACAGGCGAGGGTACGAAAAGTTTTTGTTGTTCTGCCACCAGATGTTTTCGCCGCTCGAATCGGTGCTCACTTTAATCTCGAAATTGTTGACTGGAACCGTCGCGCGTATCGAAAATGAGATTCCGAAATTTGCCGGCAGAGGCAGATTCAGATTTCGAACAAGACTGCCGTAGCCGGAGCCTTGGGGAAAGGCTACATCAAGTCTGATGCAGTTTCCAGCAACTCCACGGTCCTGATGAAGAGAAGCAACGACTCCGATAGATTGGAATGACTTCCACGCGGTCGAATCTTCGCAAGCGTCAATCACCAGCGGTTGCTGCACACGTTGCGCAACGGCAAAGGACAGCGTGAGTGCAAGTATCATCAACACTTGCCACCAGATCGCATACACCGTTTTCATCATTCCTTCACTCCTCCAACCATAATACCGCGGACGTAATGTTGCTGAAAGAGCAAGAACAAGATCATCACCGGTAAAATAGTCACCACCGACCCGGCCATCATCAATTCCAGATCGAGTACATGCTCGCCCATAAGGTTGGCAATTGCGACGGGAAGCGTATAGTTAGACTCATCGGTCATCACGATCAACGGCCACATAAAATCGTTCCACGTCCCCATAAAAGTGAACAGTGCGAGCGTGAACAAGATTGGACGGCAAAGCGGCAGCACTACCGAGCGATAGACTTTGAAGTCGCTGGCGCCATCGATACGCGCCGCCTCGATGAAGCTGTCCGGAATCGAAGATGCGAATTGACGGATCAGGAAAATCCCGAAGATGCTTGCTAAGCCTGGAATGATCGCACCGACGTAGGTGTTGACGAAGCCGAATATTTTCAGCATCAAGAACAGCGGCAGCATCATAACTTGCGCTGGAATGACCATACCGCTCAACAACAAACGAAACAGTTGGTCGCGTCCCCGAAAGCGATACTTTGCGAATGCAAACCCCGCCATCGAGTTGATCACAAGCGACACAATCGTAACTGCCGACGCGATGATAAAGCTGTTCAGAAAATAGCGACCGATATGCATACGATCCAAGAGCGTACGATAGTGCTCGAACGTTACTTGCTTCGGAAGAAACGGCGGCGGAAACGTACTAGCTTCGCCCGGACTCATCACGGACGCCAACACCATCCACGCGACCGGCACCAGCGTGATGACAGCCAACAGAATCAATCCTGCATGAAGAACTATCGCGGCGGTTCGACGGTTCAAGCCTGCATCCTCCGTTGAACGGCCATTTGCAGAAGCGTGAACACAAGAATCACCGCAAACAGTACGAAAGCAATCGCCGCCGCAAAACCCATGTTCCACCAGCGAAATCCTTGTTCGTACATCAGCAACACGATACTGGTTGTTGTGTTGAGCGGACCGCCTTGCGTCATGACGTACGGCTCTGCAAAAAGTTGGAAGTATCCGATCAGCGTGATCATCACGACGAACACCGTCGTTGGGGCTAACATTGGAAGCGTAATCTCCACGAACCGTCTCCATCCACCCGCACCGTCGAGATGCGCCGCTTCATACAGGTCGTCGGGAATATTTTGCAGGCCGGCAATAAAGATGAGCATGTTGTAACCGAAGTTCTTCCACACCGCCAGCACAATGATTGCCGGCATGGCCACGGTCGGATTGCCGAGCCAATCGATGGGCGCAATACCGAACCACGAAAGCGCATAGTTGAGCAAACCGTGCGCAGGGTGATACAAATACCGCCATACCACTGCGACCGCCACCAAACTTGTTACCACCGGCAGAAAGTAAACAGTACGAAAGAGCGGCTTGAACTTTGCGAATTTCGAGTTCACCATCAACGCCGCACCGAGAGATACAGCCACCGAGAGCGGTCCACCGACGAGCACAAAGTAGAACGTGTTTTTCAACGCCGTCCAAAAGAGCGGCGTATCGAGCACACGCGCGTAATTTTCCAATCCGACAAAACGAATATATTCGAGGTTGCCGAGGGCGTAGATATC
>JACRFF010000041.1 GCA_016218005.1 Ignavibacteriales bacterium | reverse complement strand
TGTCCGACGACCTTCGGGGAACTCAGTTGGCACGCCCGCCGCGCCCTCCGACGCATGCGTCGCCGACCGACCTTGGTGACGGCTTTCTGGAAACAAGCAGACCTCTTCGAAGATGTCACTATATTACGTGAAGCTCAATAGGGAAGAAGATCCTAATATTCCCACGCCATCAATGAAGATGAAAACTATGGGGAGGAACTAAAAATGAAATTCCTACATAGTGATTTCTGGATCGGTCCATCAGATGCCGTCGTGGTAACTCTCGATGGCCAAGCAAATGTGATGTTGCTGGATGATGCAAACTATTCGGCATACCGCTGCGGTCGTTCCTTTCACTACTATGGCGGATGGGCTACGAAGTCTCCAGTCAAGTTGGTTCCCCCATCACAGGGTCATTGGAACGTTATTATCGATCTGGGGGGCTACGCTGGAACCTTGCGTGCAGGCGTACGAGTCATTCAGCGCGAACTCGCGAATACATAACGTTCACTTTACAAATACATGGCAGGGAAAGGAGACGGCAATGGTCCCACTAATATTTGCAGCGATCGGAGCTATTCTGTTTTACAAGCTTGGGCAAGCATTAGACGACGAGGAATACGCAGGATCCGTTGTGCCCCCACATGTGCGGGATAAAAAGATCCAACAACATGTGGACTTCAACGGCCACTACTGTACGCGTTGCGGTAAACGGCGATTAGACTTTGAGATCGATCACATTATTCCTATAGCTAGGGACGGTCGCAATTCGTGGCATAACACGCAAGTTCTCTGCACAGACTGCAATCGTAGAAAAGGGACGACGTACTCGTTCCTCGAAGGCTTCCGGGGAAGAATGAAATAACGATGGAGTAAAGGAGGATACTTTAATGGGGAAGAACATTCACGTGACACACCGAAAGGACGGGCCTTGGGCTGTAATCGGCGAGGGCGATGATCGGGCCTCAAGCCTGCATGAAACCCAGCGAGAAGCTATCGAAGCTGGACGCTCGATAGCAGAGAACAATAGATCAGAGCTTGTCATCCACGATAGGGACAATCGGATACGGGATAAGGATAGTTTCGGCAACGATCCATGTCCGCCTAAAGACAAGAAACATTAAGCGGTCCAGAAAAACGGACAGCCCCACTCTTGTCCAAAACAATTTTTAAAACCTCCGTCTTGGAGTAGGCTGGTGAGATGCAACCACCAACCGACGGCGTATCCGCGCCGTCCCCACTCACAAGCCGGAGGTGTTCCGATGATACCTGTCGCCAGTTGCTTT
>JACRFF010000334.1 GCA_016218005.1 Ignavibacteriales bacterium | reverse complement strand
TTTTCTTCCAATGACACAATGGAGCGGTACTGCCAAGAAAAAAACAACAACGCAACCAATGGCAGCCACGGAACCAGCGCGTTCGACATCACGCCGAAGCCGACGTACATCAAAATGTTGCCGATGTATAATGGGTTGCGTACGTGTGCATACGGTCCCGCCATCACCACCGACGGCGCTCCGACATTGCCGGTGGCTCGCGTCAAACTCCCCGCATACGCCACGCCCCACAACCGAATCGCTTCACCCGCCAGCGCCGGCATAACTCCCATCAGCAACAATGCCGACGTTGGACGGCCAAACACAAGAGCGAGCACCACAAAAGGAATCGGTGTGTAGCTGCGATAGGTAAACAACAGTTCCTTGAAAGAAGCCACCCGCTATCCTTGCAGAAACACTTCACGCCGCGCCATGACTGCTTCGCGCCGATGCTTGATTCGCTTGCGCCGAAGAACATCTTCCAGACGCGACTGAACATCTGCGAACGTATCGAACACATGGTGCGTGATGTTCTGCTGTTGACAATACTTGATCAACTGCCGCTTTGCAAACACGATATCCGCGTAGCGCACCGGACAGCGGTCGGAAATACCGTCGCCCACATAGACGATGACGTCATCATCCCCGCTTTGCGTGATCATATGATTGCGCTTGCAATTGCCGCACTGGTCGCATTCCGCATCTGTATGCGGAAACGATACGCGAAGTTTCGTTTTTGAATGATCCCGGACGAACTCTGCGTGGTTGGCAGCGAACCTCACGTCGCGATGGCCGTTCTCCGCCAAGATTTTCTCCACGTACGCATCCAATCCGTCGCTCAAAATTGTTAGTGGAATCGACCGCGCTTTGCAGAAATCCACAAATCGGCTGAACGCCGGATCGAGCTTAAACTGAGCGATAAAATCGTCGAGGGCCGCCTCGCTCAAATCATCGACTGCTTCCACTTCCCGCGTGAGACACTCGCGCGCGCCGATACGGTCTTCGAGATAGTCTTTGACAATCTCGATTGCCCTGTGCTCGCCGGCAAAGGTGCGGAACAGTTTGTTGCCCACATCCTCTCGGCAAACGGTTCCATCAAAGTCGCAAAACACGCGCAGCACCATCGCCTCAATTCTTCTGAGCGTCGCTGAATTTCACCGACACGAGTTTGGAGACTCCTTCTTCCTCCATGGTCACTCCATACATCGCGTTGGCGGATTCCATCGTGCGCTTGTTGTGCGTAACAATGACAAACTGCGTATTGTCCGAAAACTTTCGGATGATGCGCGTAAACCTATCGATGTTGGTGTCATCCAACGGTGCGTCGACTTCGTCCAGAATACAGAACGGACTCGGCTTGACGAGATAGATCGCAAAGAGCAGCGCAATGGCCGTCAACGTCTTTTCCCCGCCGGAAAGGAGGTCGATGCTGGTCGGACGTTTACCGCGCGGTTTGGCTACGATTTCAATGCGGGCTTCCAGCGGGTCTACTTCTTCATCCAACCGCAAGTCGGCCTCATCGCCTTCATCAAATAATCCCTTGAAGGTGCTGATGAAGTTCTCCCGAATCTTTTCAAATGTTTCCATGAACTGCCGTTGAGCGGTCGTATTGATTTCGTCAATCGTCGTCAGGAGGGTTTTTTCGGATTCTATCAAATCGTCGCGCTGAACGGCGCCGAAATCGAGACGCTCTTTCTCGCTCTTGTACTCGTCGAACGCCGCAAAGTTAACCGCACCCAATCCGCGGATGCGATCCGTCAGCACACGCGTTTGTTCGCGCGCGGCGGCAAAATCATACTGGTCGTTGTCGGGAAATTGCTTCAGTGCAATGTCCAGCTCAAACTTCTCTTTTGCGCGCGATTTCAGGTTGTCGGCCTTCATCGTCAGTTCTTGCAGCTTAAGCTCCAAATCGTACGCGGCTTTGAGCGAACCTTCCTGCTTGAGGCGTTCGTCTTTCAATTTCAATTCAATCTCGTGGGCTTGCGTACGTTTCGAGGCGTAGTCATGGTCAACACTTTTCTTTCGCTCCAGCGCCGACGTGAATTCTTCGCGCACGGCGGTAAGCTCGCGGCGCATCGCCGCCAACTCTTGGTTCAATCGCTCAATCTCGGCCCTCGAAGCGGAAATTTCCTGATGCCGATGACCGATGGAGCCATCGATGGAGGATAGCGTTGACGTGGCGTGCTCGATGGATTGTTGGAGTTGGCGCTCTTCTGCACGCACGTTTAACAGCGACACGTGCGCTTCGTTCGCCGCACGCGCATATTCCAAGCCGAGCGTCTCCATCGTTTCGAGTTCACTGGTGAAGACGCCGGCGTTTCGCTCCGCCTCGGTTTTTTCCGATTCAAGTTGATCCACGCGCGGAGAAAGCGTGGAAAGTTCTGCGCTGAGCGAGGACGTTTCTTCCGCCAGCTTGCGCACTTCTCCGGTGTTGCGTTCAATGTTTTCTTCCGCCCGGCGTTTCTCGAATTCGAGCTGCGCGATGCGCACTTCCACAGAAGTCTTTTGCTGTTCGATGGAGCGCGCTTCGTCGGTCAATTTCTTCAGGTTGACGGCTTCAAGCTCCAACGTCTTAGCTTCAACTTCCTTTTGAAGTGCACGGAATTTTTTATGGAGGGTAATAATTTCTTCGCCAAGTTCTTCCAATTGCGACTTCTTGCTAATGTGTCCGCCTTCATCTTGCCGCAAGCTGCCGCCGCGAACAACGCCTTTGCCGGTAACGATTTCACCCTCGAGCGTGATGCACCGAAGATTGTGGTGGCCATCCACGACGCGGTTGGCGGCGAGAACATCCTGCACCAAGACGGTGTCGTCAAAGAGGAACGCAAACAACCGCCCGAACCGAGGGTCAAATTTCACGACGCTCCCCGCCCAATCGATCACGCCGGGTTCGTTGAGCGCGGAGCGATGGTTTTCCACGGCAGGCAATCGATCCAAACAAATGAACGTTGCCTTTCCTTTTTGGTTCTTCTTGAGAAAATCCATTGCCGCATACGCCTGCTGCACATTATCCACAATGACGTAGCCGGCGGCTTCACCCAACGCGGTTTCAATGGCGATGCGGTAGGTCGGTTCGGTTTGAAGCACCTCACCAACCGTTGTTTGAATGTGCGCTCCCCACTCATTGCTGCTGATGAGATAGCGGGCGCCTTCGGAGTAACCGTCAAAACTTTCGACAAGACCTTTCAAGAAATCGACGCGGGCTTCCTTGCGTTCCACGTCGCCACGAACGTCCAACAGTTTGTTGCGCAATTCTTCAACCTCCGATTGCCGCTGGAGTTTGAAGGCTTCCATTTGATGGGTGCGCACTTCGGCTTCGGCAAAAGCGAGACGCAGTTGACGATTATCTGCCGTCAGCTTTGCGATCAATTCCGCGTTCGCTTCGATTTCATGTTTGAACGCGCCGGCTTCTTCCGTCAAGTATTCCATGCGCCCGCGCAGATTTTCGATACGCCCCTTGACTTGGTTCTCCCGGTTGCGCACCTCCGAAAGACGATGCAACAGCGTGATAACGCGGTCCTGACCTGCTTTCACCTCGATTTTCTTTGCCTCAACTTGTGCTGCAAACTCATCCTGCTGGCGTTTTTTGGAATCATAGACTTCTTCTGCTTCGGTAATACGCGCACGCATTTCTCCCAGCTTCCGCACAAGCTCATCCTGCTTGGCGTCGAGATCGATCTTTTGTTGTTCAAGGTCGAGAATCTCGCGTTGATATTTCTCGGCATTTTGTCCGAGCGCGCGTTGCCGTTCACCGGCCATAGCTTCGGATTGTTCAAGTCGATGGATCCGGTCTTGTCGTTCAGCAAGGTCGTGCTGAGTCGTGGTAAGCTGTCGTTCGAGTTCTTCCAACTCGCTTCGCATCACGTCGAGCAGAGCTTCTTCCTGTTTGACTTCGACGTCAATACGATTTTTTTCATCGACAGCGATGGAAAGCTGGTCTTTGAGCGGAAGACTCCGCGCTACGACGCTTGCATATTCGCGTTGAATGAGGTCGAGTTCGAGATCTTGCAACTGCTTCACTAACTTGTTGTACTTCTCGGCTTTCTCCGCCTGGCGTTCGAGCGAGTTCACCGCCTTTTCCACGTTGCGCAGGTTGTCGCTAACGCGCGTCAAGTCCGCACGAACGCTGTCAAGGCGGCGGAGGGCTTCCTTCCGTCGGTGCTTGTATTTGGTCACGCCCGCCGACTCTTCAAACAATCGGCGACGTTCGTCAGAGTTGTCGCTGAGGATGCTTTCGACCATCTTCAACTCAATGACCGAGTACGCATCCGAACCCATGCCGGTATCCATGAAGAGATCGCGGATGTCTTTCAGCCGGCAGAGCGTTTTATTCAGGTAGTATTCGCTCTCGCCGGAACGGAAGACGCGGCGGGTGATCGTAACTTCGGTGTACTCTGACGGGAGAATGCCTTTGGAATTTTCGATGGTAATGGAAACTTCTGCGACGCCAAGCGGCTTGCGGGATTTCGTGCCGTTGAAAATCACGTCTTCCATCTTATCGCTGCGCAGCATGGTCGGTTTTTGTTCACCGAGCGCCCAGCGAATTGCATCGACGACGTTCGTTTTTCCACAGCCATTCGGCCCGACGATCGCCGTCATCCCCGCATCGAACGCGAGGTTCACCTTCTGAGCAAACGACTTGAAGCCAAATATTTCCAGCTTCGAGAGATACACTTAGGCAGAACTCCGCAGAACATGGACGATCATACGCACGTAGGAACTCAACGCGTACGCACCATCGTAGTAAAGATACAGAGACCCACACAACACGATTACGACGATCAACCCGACAAGATAGGTCTTTGCCGGCCGGGCATCATACACAACCGATGCGCCATTGAGCACGCGCAACAACGTCCAGACGCCAAAGAACGCGACGACCACTAACGAAGGAATGACGTACAATTGATTCTCCAAAATTTTGAACAAGCTCATCGCCAACGGAGAGAGAAACACGATCGGCAGTGCCCCCCACGACAACACCGCGAAGGCATGGAACCAGTGGATGCGCGTTCGGATGACGACCGACGTCAGTTTGATGACCGCCGCTACGGCCACAAAGAGAAGAAAAAACATCGCGGTGAATGAAACGATGCCAAGCGTCGGATTCCACGTGGCACGAATAACAAACTCTTTCAATCCATCCCACGGCAGGAAAAACGTGAGCAGAAAATCGGAGAACCGGTCCAGCCGGAAATGGTACAAAACACTGGAAAGAATAACGGCCAAAGTGAGCGAGACTGAAAACACCAAGAGCATTGTGTGCATGACCGCAACCGTTCGATAGTCGCGCAGGTCGGCAAAAAAGTTGTACGATCGCGTCAGTGAACGCCGAACGGCGTCGGAGAAACGCCGGTTGTAGCCGTAGAAATATCCTACGAGCACAATCACGAACAATCCGGACAGGACGTGGGCCACGGGAAACGCAGACCGGTAGGCTCCGATCGGAATTGCGTTGACCTTTTCATCGTTGTACAGGGCGCGAACAACTTCGTACGCAAGGCGTTTCTCTCGCGGATAGCTCACTAATCCAACCGGATGCAAGAAGGCATCCGGCTGACGCAGACCCATCAGCGGTCGGTCGCCGCGCCAATCTGCAATTGCCGATATGAAACTTCCCGAGAGGCCGAGTTCTTTGATCGCTCCATAATATTGCAGATGGAATTGCGCCTGTGCCTCCTGCGACATCGGGTCGCTGCGACCGTTGCGGTTGAAATGGTCGACTTCCTTGCCGTACATCGCAAACACGAGCGGCGAGCGGTCGTGATTTTTTTTCCAATCTTGTACTTGCTTGCGGAATGATTTGAGATCGGTCGGATAGAACGCAGCAATGAGGGCGTCCGCTTCGCGCGATGCAACATCACGCATCAGCATCGACGTGCCGACGTACACAAAGCGAGCATCCTGCGATTTCAAGAATGAGGTCATCGTCCTGACAAATTCTTGCGTTCGTACGTCCGCAACATCAAGCTGCGATCCAACTCCCCATCCAATAACCGAAGGGCTTGCCCGATCCCGTCCGACCATTTCTCGCGCATACGATTCGATCGATGAACGGAAGTTTTCATCCGCAAGAAGTTCGCCTGGCGCGCCAACGACCGGAAGTTCAACCATAGCGTAGAGGCCATACCGGTTGCACAAGTTGATCATGTAGGGATGCGGCGGGTGAAACTCAAATCTCACCGCGTTGGCGCCAAGAGATTTCAGAAGAACGACGTCTTTTTCCATTTGCTCGTAGGTAAGCGAGCCGCCGTAGAGAGGATGGTCTTCGTGCCACGTTACTCCTTTCAGCGGCGTTTTGACGCCGTTGACAAACAAGGCCTGTTGATCGGTAGTTGTTTGTACAAATCCCGTCACAACCGAGATGACATCAATAACCGAAAGATTTTTTTGCCGCGGTTCCGTGGCACCGAGTGAGACACGAACGACATAGAGGTCCGGATTTTCTGCGCTCCATGGCCGAACAGAGTTTGCCATCAAAGATACTTGCTGAATCAAATCTTTATTTGATTCCGGCGCAACGGGAACCAGAACCGACTGAGCAACGACAGCATCAGACATTTTTTCGTGCAATGAAACCTGCAATGCAAAGCTTGCGCTTTTGGCTTTCTTAGAGGTCGAATCTATCAACAGCCCCGCAAGCAAGCGGTTGCTCAGCGTGATACTGACATCGACAGCTCCCTGCTTCGACGTCGCATCAATCGTTGGCCGCAGCCGAACATCGTCAACCCAAAATTTCGGCGTTGCAACGAAAAAGATATCGCGGGTAATGCCGCCGTAGTTTCGCCATCCCCATATGTGCTTGCGCAAGGGAAGTGTTCCTCTTCCCAAAAGTTTGTTTTGAACAGCCACTTGAACAACGTTTTCCGCGCCAAGCTGCAATGCCCCGTCGGGTACGTCGAACGAAAAAGAAGTATACGCTCCGGAGTGCTTTCCCACAAACACATCATTGATGGTGATCTCCGCTTCGTTGTTGATTCCAAACGCCACCAACTTGAACGCGGATTTTTCCAGCAGCGCCTCGCTCATAGAAAACTTGCGGCGGAACAAGACCTTGCCTTCAAAATCCATCGAACTTGGGACTTTGACCGAGCGCCACGTTTCTCCGTCGAAGGAGTACGACCATTCGCCTGCAAGGTCGATTTTCGCTCGGGTCGGAGAATCCGGAAAAAATCCGGCGTCAATTCCAGAAAGAGTTGGCTGGCCGTTTTCGAGGAATCTATCTTGCGCGGACAGGTTTACGTGAAGTGCAACAAGAAATAACCATAGAAAGGAAACTATAACGCTCCGTAAGAGACGACAGGATTGTTCAGTCAATTGAGTATTCTTGGATGTGAGAGTTGATAAGCCAGAACCGAAGTTTCGACCGATTTGACTCAAATATAATACATCCGTGAGGGGAAAGCAATCTGAGATGGGACGCCAACCGTTTTCTAACGAAAAAGGGCCTGCCGCGGACATAAAATCCACGACGGCAACAATTCTTTCCTTTTTGGTCTGCCTCTTGTTCTCTCCTCCAAGAAAATTTTTTTAGAGACAAGATTGGATAATTGCGACAAAGGAATCTGGCTTGAGGCAGGCTCCGCCCACCAACGCGCCGTCGATATCCGGCTGCTTCAACAATTCGGCGGCATTTTCGGGCTTTACACTGCCTCCGTACTGAATCACGACCTTCTCGGCAACAGTCCAATTGTAAAGCTGGCCAAGAGTTTTTCGGATGAACTGATGCACAGCCTGCGCCTGCTGCGGCGTTGCAGTCTTGCCGGTTCCTATCGCCCACACAGGCTCGTACGCAAGTATAAGGCGTTCGACTTCGGCTTCGGGAACATCTTTGAGGCAACCGCGCACTTGTGTTCCAACCACTTGTTCCGTGATGCCCTTCTCGCGCTCTTCCAACAATTCCCCGACGCAAACAATCGGGGTCAAGCCGGATGCAATAGCCTTCTTCGCCTTCTTGTTGATTGACTCATTGGTTTCGCCGAAGTATTGACGGCGCTCCGAGTGGCCAAGTATCACGTATGAGCAGCCAACCGACTTTAACATGTTCGGCGAGACTTCCCCCGTGAAGGCGCCTTCGTCTTCAGGGTGCATGTTTTGCGCCCCCAACTCGACCGGCTTCCCCTCAATGAGCTTCGAGGCAAGCGCAAGCGAAGTGAATGGCGGACAAATAATGACCTGGTTACCCTTGAGGTCAAATGTCAATCGTGAAGTAAGCCCGCGGACGAGGTCTTCCGTCTCGCGAAGGTCCTTGAACATCTTCCAGTTTCCGGCAATGATTTTCTTTCGCATTTTTTGAATCCCCTATTTCTTTGACTTCCGTTTGGCTTCCACGAGGACATCAAGCCGCGATGGCTTGCGTCACTTCCTCCGCCGCTTCTTTCAAACTTCCGGCAACAAGAAATTTCAGTCCGGAGTTCTTCAGAATCTCTGCCGCCATATCTGCGTTCGTGCCCGCAAGACGAACGACGATGGGCAACTGAACATCCACCTTCTTTGCCGCCTCGACGACACCCGTCGCAACGCGATCGCAGCGAACGATGCCTCCGAAGATGTTGATGAGAATCGCTTTGACATTCGGGTCTTTCAAAATAATTTTGAATCCGGCTTCTACCGTCGTTGCACTTGCGCCGCCCCCCACATCGAGAAAGTTTGCGGGCATACCGCCGGCCAGCTTGATGATATCCATCGTTGCCATCGCCAATCCCGCGCCGTTCACCATGCAGCCGACGTTACCATCGAGTTTGATGTAATTGAGATTCGAGGCCGACGCTTCCACTTCGAGCGCATCTTCTTCGTCAATGTCGCGCATCTCGACGATCTCCGGATGCCGATAGAGCGCGTTATCGTCGAAGTTCATCTTCGCGTCAAGCGCAAGAACGTGTCCATCTTGTGTGATGACGAGCGGATTGATCTCCGCAAGCGACGCATCGCTTGCTTCGTACGCTTTGTACAGCGCCATCAGAAATTTCACTCCGTTCTTGAATGCGTCGCCCATCAAGCCGAGACCGAAGCAAAGTTTGCGCGCTTGGAATTGCTGAAGTCCAATGGATGGATCAACGTACTCCTTCAGAATTTTCTCGGGCGACTCTTCGGCAACCTTTTCGATTTCGACGCCGCCTTCGGTTGAAACCATCACGACATTCTGCGAACGCGCACGGTCGAGCGTAATACCGACGTACATTTCCTTCGCAATGTTCACCCCCTGCTCGATGAGCAACCGGCGAACAATGCGCCCTTCCGGTCCGGTCTGGTGCGTAATTAAACGCATGCCGAGGATTTGTCCAGCCAGTTCGCGCACCTCTTCCAAACTTTTTGCGATCTTCACGCCTCCTCCTTTACCTCGACCGCCGGCGTGAATTTGCGCCTTCACCACCCACACGCCACCAGCAATCTTCTCTGCTGCTCTCACCGCTTCATCGATCGTGAACGCCACCTGTCCTTTGGGAAGCGCAACGTCGAATTTTTTTAGAATTTCTTTCCCTTGGTACTCGTGAATTTTCATGACAAACTCCGTTGATGTTGATTATGGATTCAACTCCGTTGTACTCTCGCCTACACCCGATTCCCACTCTTCAATAACGGATACCGCCTTCTCGTACTCCGGTATCGGCACAAACACTTTCACCGGCTTGCTGATGTTGCTGCGCGAGATGGGCGAATCGCCGCCGCCATCCCACACGAACCCGATCGAGCTTGCGTTCAGCACTTGCACGTGAAAACCGTTCGCCTCTAACAACGCCTGCGCAAGTTCCGCTTCGTTGATATCCGACGAACCAAATACTTTTGCCCAATCTTGTCGCACTTCGACAAGACTATGGTCACGGCAAAATCGCCGGCTCATCGTCGCTGTCGAGCACTCATCGCACACGAGCCGATGACACATGATGCAAACGCCGACCGCTCGTTTCCCCGCATGTTCTTCACACGCTACCGGCCCCGCGCCGGCAAACAGCACGCCGCAGTGCGGACAGAAGTCGCTGTCCGCAGTTACTTCTTCAGAACAATGTGGACACGATACGAATGCAGACTCATTCATTTCAGGTCGAAGGATGTCAGATGTTGTCATTGAGATTTTGAAAATCCGAAAATCGGAAACTACCAAATCATCAATCTTACTTGATCTTTTCCGAGATCGCCTTCGCTTGCATGAACAGCAGCAGGTAGTCGCGCCCGCCGGCTTTGGAATCGGTGCCGCTCATGTTGAATCCGCCGAACGGATGCACGCCCACAAGCGCGCCGGTGATTTTGCGATTGACATAAAAGTTGCCGACGTGGAACAATTTCTTCGCCTTTTCGATCTTCTTGCGATTCTTCGTCCATACGCCGCCGGTCAGACCGAACTCCGTGTTGTTCGCAATCTCCAGCGCGTTGTCGAAATCTTTTGCCTTAATCACGGCAAGCACGGGACCGAAAATTTCTTCCTGCGCTATCGTTGCCTTCGGGTCGACATCCACGATGATGGTCGGACGTATGAAGTAACCGTCGCCAGCCGCTTTGACGCCTCCCGTCGCAAGCCGGCCACCTTCCGAGACACCTTTCTGGATGTAGCCCATGATGCTCTCGTACGACCCTCTGTTGACGACCGGCCCCAAGTTGTGAGTCGAATCTACCGCATCGCCAACCACAAGCTTCTCGGTTTTCGATTTGACGAGTTCGACAAACCGATCATATACTTTTTCCACCACGATGGCGCGCGATGCCGCCGAACATTTTTGCCCCTGAAATCCCAACGCCGACGCCACCGTTGCCTGCGCCGCCGCTTCAAGATTTGTTTGGTCGTCAATAAGGATCGAATCCTTGCCCCCCATTTCGGCAATGACACGCTTAAGCCAACGCTGACCCGGCACCACTTTTGCCGCCAGCTCGTTGATGTGAATACCGACTTCCTTCGAGCCGGTGAACGACACGAACCGCGTCTTCGGGTGCGCCACCATCACGTCGCCAACTGTTCCACCCGAGCCCGGCACAAAGTTGATGACGCCCGCCGGCAATCCGACTTCGCGCATGAGATTGAAAAACATCCATCCCGTCAGCGGCGAGTCGCTGGATGGTTTCAGCACCACCGTATTGCCGGCAACGACCGCGGCAGATGTCATGCCCGCAAGAATGGCGAGAGCGAAATTCCACGGCGGCACCACCACGCCGACTCCGAGCGGAATGTACACTAACTCGTTCTTCTCCGTCGAAATTTTCGTCACCGGCTGCTTGGCGGCATAGCGCAGCATCTCGCGCGCGTAGAATTCAAGAAAATCAATTGCCTCCGCCGTGTCGGCGTCTGCTTCGGGCCAGGTTTTGCCGACTTCATACACCATCACGGCGCTGAACTCGTGCTTGCGCCGGCGCATCAGATTCGCCGCTTTGAACAAATACTCGGCGCGTTTCTTCGGCTCCACAAACTTCCACGTTTCAAATTTTGCGGCAGCAGTTTCGATTGCCTTGTTCGCCAGTGCGGCATCGGCTTTTGAAAATTTCCCCACGATTTCATTCGGGTGGGATGGATTGAGACTGCTGATCTTCGCCTCAGTCAACACTTCTTCGCCGCCGATCACGACGGGATAGTCCTTACCCAACATCGTCTTTACTTTGGCGAGGGCTTTTTCCATCGCCTTCTTGTTGGCGGGTGTGGAGTAATCGGTCAACGGTTCGTTCTTAAAGGGCTTAATGGGCATATCTCTATTCCTTCATTCTGGATTCTTTCTTGATCCAACCATGAACAACGTTGAGATTGGTTGATATGGATTTGATCCCAGATTCCTGTTCGAGCGTCGCGGCAGCCGATCTCACGTACGAAGCATCAAGCGTATGCAAGTGTTTTACAAGGATCGATTGAATATCCGACTGATCGATCCCGTCAAACCGAGCAAGCTTGTACACAATTTTCTCCGTTAATCTCTTGAGCGTTTTCGGCGCTTGGTGTTTTTGTTCACTACTTTTTTCTTCTCGGATCTAGCCTTCT
>JACRFF010000333.1 GCA_016218005.1 Ignavibacteriales bacterium | reverse complement strand
GGTATTGCTAAATGAACGTCAGCATGCAGGTACAAAGTCCATTACGTTTGACGGCTCCGGTTTGCCAAGCGGTATCTACTTCTACCGCCTGCAAACCGGCCAAACTACGCTTGTTAAAAAAATGATGCTGATGCGTTAAACCTCCCGCTCAACACTCTAAGCTTCATGCTCAGAATGCTTAGTTCCTGATCGCCGCCGTCACCTTCTCCGCCGCATCCTGCAAACTTCCCGCGACCGCAAAGTTGAGTCCGGAGTTCGCCAGAATCGCGCGGGCTTCTTTCGCGTTCGTTCCTTCCAGCCGTACAACAACCGGAACATTCACATGCACATTCTTTGCCGCTTCAACCACACCGTTGGCAACACGGTCACAGCGGACGATACCGCCGAAAATATTGATGAGTACCGCTTTTACGTTTTTATCCGAAAGAATAATCCTGAAACCGTTCGAAACCGTCTCGACATTCGCGCCGCCGCCGACATCCAGAAAATTCGCGGGTTCACCGCCCGCAAGCTTGATGATATCCATCGTTCCCATCGCGAGCCCCGCCCCGTTTACCATACAGCCGACGTTGCCGTCGAGCTTGATGTAGTTCAGATTATATTTTGACGCTTCGATTTCAAGCGGCTCTTCTTCATCGAGATCGCGCATCGCGGCAATATCCTGATGACGGAACAGAGCGTTATCATCGAAATTCATTTTCGCGTCGAGCGCGAGTACTTTACCGTCGGTGGTAATCACCAGCGGATTGATTTCCGCGAGCGAAGCATCCGATTCTTCATACGCTTTATATAACGCGACAAGAAACTTCACGGCATTCTTGAATGCATCACCCGTCAATCCCAGTCCGAATGCCAGCTTCCGTGCCTGAAAATCTTTGAAGCCGATAGTCGGATTAATGTATTCCTTCAAAATTTTTTCCGGCGTCTCTGCCGCTACTTTTTCGATTTCAACGCCCCCCTCGGTTGAAGCCATCACGCAATTCTGTGAGCGTGCGCGGTCGAGTGTTATACCGATATACATTTCTCTCGCGATGCTGATGCCTTGTTCGATTAAAAGCCGTTTGACGACTTTACCTTCAGGACCGGTTTGATGCGTTACAAGCTTCATCCCTAAAATTTGGGAAGCAAGCTGCCTGACTTCTTCCAGGCTTTTCGCGATTTTCACTCCGCCGCCTTTACCCCGGCCTCCGGCATGAATCTGCGCTTTCACGACCCACACACTGCCGCCGAGTTTTTCTGCTACGCTGACCGCTTCATCCGCGGAAAATGCAACACCGCCCTGAGGAATAGGCACGCCGAATTTTTTGAGAATTTCTTTGCCTTGATATTCATGTATTTTCATAATGATTCATCATCTTTCAGTTAAAATTTAATACATGTATGCTTTCTGCAGGCGAAGATAATTATCTTCGCCTGCAGAACAAAACATACAATTAATTATTTCACTTTCGTCGCAATCGATTTTGCCTGCAGGAACAAGAGCAAATAATCCTTTCCTCCGGCTTTGGAATCCGTTCCGCTCATATTGAATCCGCCGAACGGATGCGCGCCGACCATCGCGCCGGTACATTTTCTGTTGAGATACAAATTACCGCAGAAAAATTCCCGCTTCGCTTTTTCCAGCTTCTTCTTACTTTTGGTATAGACGGC
>JACRFF010000331.1 GCA_016218005.1 Ignavibacteriales bacterium | reverse complement strand
CTGTTTGAACCGGGATATTTCCCTTACCAAAACCGTTGCGGGTGGATCCGAAATACATGTATAGAGTATCTTGTAGGCGTCGTAGTCAAACCGATGGCTGCCGCTCGGGTGCTCAAGCGCCGCACCACCGGCCATGACGGTGCTGGCCAAGAGACACCAGTTATCAACCGTGAATACTTCGCGGAGACTTCCGTCGTCGGAACGTTCCTCAACGACAATCGGTCCATCATACGGCCATGCTTGCACGCGGCGGTCGTTGAACGCGTGCTCAAGACGCTTGTTATACGCCACGGAATTCTCTTCGCCCATGCACGCGCCGTCGCATCGGTGCAAATGATACGCAAAGCAATAGCGCCGTGCTTGCTCAAGCCCTAACAATTTCGGACAAAGGCGATGTTCGTGCGCAATGCGGTCGAGAAATTCTTTTGCCTGCGTAAAATGCTTGAACAAGCCGAGGATGGGTTCGTCGGGGTTGAATGCCACGTGGTCGACCGCGTGGAGCTTGACGGCGGCATAACCGTCGCGGTTATCGACGCGGCGAGCAACGACAATGCGGCGCCGGCGGCGTTGAGCGATGTTGAACAGCGGCTTCAGTTCTTTGATCAACTGCGACTCTAACAACAGCGCGCCGAGTTCTCCCGCTGTGCAGCGAATCTCGATGCGTTGCACGCGACGCATCATTTTTCTCTCGGAACGTTCGGCAAAATGCGACCGCACGCGCGCACGGAGCGTTACGCTCTTACCCACATACAGAAGATCGCCCTGCGTTCCGTAGAAGAGATACACGCCGGGGCCGTTGGGCACCGAAGCAATATCCGCAGGTGCAACGAAGATGGTGTCGCTCATGTTTCCCTTGTCTGCAAGTCGACGATCATGTTTCTGAAAGCAAGCAAGCGCTCGCGGTCGCTGTCCGGCTTTTGAATTCTTCCCACCAACTTCAACCGCTTCCCATCCTGCTTCAGCGCAAGTTGGTACTGTTTCAATTTGCCGACGCGATCCATGAGGTTCTGGAAGAGCGAAGCGCCGGCCTCGCCGGGTTCGTAGAACAGTTTATCTTCTGATGGAGGGAGCGTGAGCGTCGCCTCCGTTCCGTTCAATTCGATTCGCGCAAACCGCATCGAAGAAGCTGAAAGCTTCAAGCCGACAACACGAAAAAGGTGTTCAACTTCTTCCGGATACTCGCCGAAGCGGTCCTGCAATTCCGAGCGCAAGCTTTCCAGTTCGCCGAGAGAATCCGCTTTGTAGAGACGGCGGTAGATTTCCAGCCGCTCGGCGTCAGATTCAATGTAGATGTCGGGGATCAACGCTTCGACGTCGGTTTCAACAACGAGTTCGGGTTTCGCTTGCCTACCGCCGGCAGACGGGCCACTCTCTAGAAGTACGGAGAACTCCTCCTCCTTCAATTCTGCGACCGCTTCTTCCACAATGCGCTGGTACATCTCAAATCCCATTTCTAAAATAAATCCGGATTGCTCGGCGCCGAGTAAGTTGCCTGTGCCGCGGATTTCCATATCGCGCATTGCCAAATTGAATCCCGACCCAAGCTCGGTGAATTCCTGTATTGCCTGCAAGCGCCGGAGCGTTTGCTTTGGCAGAACCGAAATTGGCGGCGTGAGAAGATAGGCGTACGCTTGTACGTTGGAGCGCCCAACCCGCCCGCGCAGTTGATACAGCTCGGCCAGCCCGAACCGGTCTGCGCGGTTGATGATGATCGTGTTGACGCTCGGGATGTCGATGCCGCTTTCGATGATCTTCGTACAAACGAGGACGTCGAACTTTTTTTCGAGGAAGCTCATCATCGTTCGTTCAAGTTCGTGTCCCGGCATCTGCCCGTGCGCAGCGTGGAAGCGCGCTTCAGGAATGCGTTCACGCAAGAGCGCTTCGACTTCATCCATGTTGTTGATGCGGTCGTGGATGAAGTACGCTTGGCCGCCGCGGTGGAGTTCCTTCAGGATCGCTTCGCGGACGAGTTGCAGGTCGTACTGCGCTATCTCGGTCACAATCGGAAGACGGTTTCTCGGCGGCGTGTTGATGATGGAAAGATCACGCGCGCCCATAAGTGAGAATTGCAGCGTCCGGGGGATTGGCGTTGCGGTCAGCGTAAGCGTATCGACGGCGGCGCGAAGCTGGCGAAGTTTTTCCTTTGCGCTTACGCCGAAGCGGTGTTCTTCGTCGACCACCAGCAAGCCGAGGTCTTTGAAGGCGACGTCTTTCGACAACAGCCGGTGCGTGCCGATGATGACGTCGACCGCCCCTTCTTTGAGCGCGCCGACAATATCCTTTTGCTCCTTGGAAGAACGGAACCGCGAGAGCGATTCAACGCGCACGCCGTAACGCCCCACCCGATCTACAAACGTGTTGAAATGCTGTTGAGCCAGAATGGTGGTCGGCACGAGCACGGCGGCTTGCTTTCCGTTCATCACCGACTTGAATGCCGCCCGCACGGCGATTTCCGTTTTACCAAATCCGACGTCGCCGCAAATCAAGCGGTCCATTGGCGAACCGGATTCCATGTCCGACTTAACGTCCAACGTTGCCTTCGCCTGATCGGGCGTGTCTTCGTACATGAATGACGCTTCCATTTCCTTCTGCCAATGCACGTCGGATTGAAACGCAAAACCCTGTTCGAGTTTACGCTTGGCGTACAGGCGAATGAGGTCGCGCGCAATGTCTTTGATCTTGCGGCGGGCTTTCGATTTCAGCCGATCCCAATCGGGCGAGCCGAGCTTCGTCAGTTGCGGCGCGTGGCCTTCCTGCGACGCATACTTCTGTACACGATTCATGAAGTTGAGGTTGACATAGATCGAATCTCCCTCGGCAAAGGAGAGCTTCATCACCTCGGCTTCAACGCCGCGCAGATGGATCTTCTGCAGCCGCTCAAACCGTCCGATGCCATAGTCGACGTGCACGACGAAATCGCCCCGCTTCAGTTGAGCAAAATCTTTCTGCGACATTCCTTTGAACCGGCGCCGCTTGCCGGAACCGCGGCGTTTCAAGCGGCCGAAGATCTCGTGCTCGCTTAACAACGCAATGCCGGCGGCGGGAAAGACGAAACCGTTGTGGAACGCCGTGGTTGTGAGTGAGTACGATAATGTCGGTTGTCGATCGGCGAGTGTCGAATCGGCGTCTGCCGGTTCTTCACCGGTGGCGCGGGTAGCGGCGACAGCAAACTGCTCTTCGTCGATCAGTTCTTCGAGACGGTCGGCTTCGTGCTTTGTGTCGCATCCGATCACGACGCTCAACCTGCGCTCGTTGAGTTCTGCAATGTTCTTCAGCAGAATCTTGACCGCACCGTTGGTCGGCGGCGTTGGAACGGAAGAGAAATCAATTTCGGATGGCGTGCGGTCAACGCCGGATTGTTGGAGGACGAAAGTGGAGTGGATGAGAGTGAAAAAATTTTCTCGATGTTCATCCAACGACGCCCAGCCGTAGACGTGCGGCACGCCCTCCTTGTGCAGTTCATCGATTTCTTTTTCGATCAAGGCGGGTTCATCGAGCAGGACGATGGCGTTGGATTGAAGATAGCTGAAGATTGAACTCGACTGCGTTGCATCCGGTGCGCCCGCGTTCAAGCTTGCCACAATGTGAGCAGATTGCAGTGAGCGGATGGAGCGTTGCGAGAGCGCGTCGAACTCGCGGAGAGATTCAATCGTGTCGCCCCAGAACTCGACGCGAACGGGATTATCTCCAACAAACGGAAAGACGTCCAGAATGCCGCCGCGGACTGCAAAATCGCCGTACTCTTCCACAAAATCTTTTCGCTCGAATCCCAACTCGTTCAACCGGGCGATGAGTTGTTCGAACGAGGTGTCGGTATTCGCGAGAAGCTCGATCTTCCGCTTCAACAATGCTTGCGGCGGCGGAAGGCAAGTTGCCGCCGATGACGCCGAGGCGATTACGAGCACGCGGCGCTGTTCCGCCAGCGCTTGGAGCGTTTCAATCTGCGCGATGGGCGAGGTCATGTCTAATAAGCGTGCGTGGTGCTCGACAGAATGTCCCAGCAAGCGTACGTTCTCATCCCCCGCCAGTAATACGCAATCGTCGCGCAGTTGCTCGGCGCGGTCATCGTCCGGAACAACGAGCAGAAGTTGAGCGCCGCGCTCTTCAAAGAGATGCACGGCGGCGAACGCCATCAGCGAGCCGGCTATATTCCGAAGTCGGGGATGCTCATTCTTCCGAACGGCCTCTTCAAGAGCCGCAAACGGCGGAGATGCCGCCACCTTCTTTTTGACCGAAGCCATCATTGCAATTCAATCACTCGATCGAAAACCGATCATTCACCAAATAAGCGGACAGCGCGAGTGTGGATAAAACGCACCACGCCCACGTAGTCCGAGATGTTCTCGCACTACAAGGGCAGGTCAAAGATAGGAATTGCAGGCGGGAGTTGCAATGCACATCAAAACCTAATACGCGTCGCACGCGTTACCGCACATGTTTCGCACCAGTGATTAGACAACGAGCAGTCAAGTTTCTTGCAGGAACGGCGAAGCGAAAACAGTGTGGGTGGCTCACTCTTGCATTGCGGGGGATAAAAATATAAACGCCCTCCCGAAGGACGGCGTTTTTCCTTGTTCCCACACGGAGCGTGGGAACACTATTCTTCATTGATGATCGATACCTGCTTCCCGCTTGCCGGAACGGCGATCATGCAGAGGAGGAAAAGAAACTGTTTCATAGCTGCCACTCCGTTGTCATACAAAATATCGCCAGTGGAATCGAAACAAGCAATTGGCGAAGTCACATCACCCACGGCACGATGCGGGAGAGCGAGTTCCGGAGGAAGTTCCAGTAGTGGCGCCGCAAGTTTCTGCCTGAGACAACTTAAATCCACTCTTTCACTTTGGGCCATAGGTCTTTCAGCGACGTTTTGAGTCCACGGCAAACAAATATCGGCAAATTGCTTTCGTACGGCATGGCATATTCCGATTCATGGACGGCAGCAAGATCGACACTCGTGAATACTCGTTCAAGGCTTTCCTTTGAATCTCCGATTACAATCACCAACTCCCCTGTATACTCTCTCGGTCCCCAGAAGTAATAATTTTGATGTCCGCTGATGGCTTTGGGAAGGTTGTACTTCCGACCGAAGAGATCAATCGCACCCGCCTCGCCGTAGTTTTGTCCAAAGATCGCGCACTTTTTTTGCTCTCCTTCCGGCAGGCTGCGGTATACTTTTGCGACGTCTGCGGCCAACTCTTCCCAGCCGTGCATGTCGGCGTACTGTTGCGGCAGTTTTCCCATCCGATGGTGCTCGCCCGCGGAGTTGGAGACCGGCACTAGTTTTGAGTACTCGATGAATGTTTCCTCAGGGAGTATCGGCAGGACCAACGGTGCCGTGTACGCTCCTCCGATGATAAGCACACTCATCAGCGTAGGCCTCACCCAGGAATATCTTTCTCTCCGAAGAATGAAGGAGCTGATTGCGACGGCACCACCGCCGAGCAACACGGGATAGAACGGTGTGAGGTAGTAGGCTTTCGCTTTGGCTCCCAGGGCAATGAAAATCAGGAAAAGGAAAATGTATGCCCAGCCGAATGCACGGAACTCCTTCGCGAAATCCGAAAAGAAGAATCCATAGAGACCGAGAAGCCAGATCGGGAATGTGAGCGGGTGAACCATAAGGATCTGCTGGAGAAAGAATTCGACCGGCGAGAGCTGCACATTCTTGTTTTGTGCGACAACGTTATTCTGCCATTCCAGTGTCGGAAAATTGTGGGTGATTTGCCAGACGAGATGCGGCAGGAACAACACAAAAGCGACAACTCCGCCGAGAAGAAACCAACG
>JACRFF010000332.1 GCA_016218005.1 Ignavibacteriales bacterium | reverse complement strand
CGTCGCTCTTCTTTCCCGGCAAGACGCAGCTTGATCCGGGCCTGCCGCTGTTTCAGCATCGAACTTCGGCGCTCATTGATTCCATCAATCCGTTGACGTGGCGAAGGGCAGGCCGCTCCATCGCGCAGCACAAACCCGACGTCGTCATTTTTCGCTACTGGATGCCGTTCTTTGCGCCGGCGTACGGAACGATGGCGCGCATTATCAAGAAACACAGCAACGCCCGCATCATCTTTGTGTGCGACAACGTTCTTCCACACGAACGGCACGTCGGCGACATTCAACTGACAAAATTTGCTTTCGCGCCCGTCGATGGATTTGTTGTGCTCTCCGGCGCCGTTGAACGGGAACTGCGCTCGTTGATTCCCGCTGCCCGCATTCTCAACACGCCGCATCCGCTGTACGATGTGTTCGGCGAACCGATTCCACGCGAGGCGGCACAACAGTTTCTCGGCGTCACGGGCCGCCGCGTCCTTCTTTTTTTCGGCTACGTGCGCGCATACAAAGGACTCGACGTGTTGCTGGAAGCCATGCCGGCGATTTTGAAAAAGGTCGATGCGACACTTGTTGTGGCGGGAGAGTTCTATGAGGATGAAGAAAAATACCGCCAACAGATCCGGCGGCTTCAATTGGAAGAGCGGGTGAAGGTGTTCTCGGACTACGTGCCGAATCAAGACATTGCAAAATTTTTCTGTGCCTCAGATGCGGTTGTGCTGCCGTATCGTTCTGCCACGCAAAGCGGCATTGTACAGGTGGCGTATCATTTCAACGTTCCGGTGATCGCGACGAACGTCGGCGCGCTTAGCGAGGTTGTCGTTGAGGGCCGCACGGGATTTCTTGTGCCGCCGGAAGACCCGCAGTTGTTGGCAAATGCCGTGGTTCGATTGTATGAAGAGCATTGCCGCGAGAAATTTTCCGACGCGATTGTTGAGGAGAAGAAAAAATACAGCTGGGAATTTTTTGTCAGCCGGCTGCAGCAGTTTTGGAATGAGTTGCACTGAGTTGCTAATGAGATACGACCCCATCAAGAACATATTCGGCAGCGTTGCGCGGAAATCTCCGGCGCTGCGCATCCTCTTCTACAAATTGCTCGGCGTGCTGTTCCTGCGGGAGTGGCACGTGAAGCGCGCCCTGCGGCAGTTGCTTGGTCGTCGGACGAAACCGTTCACGGTGTACGACGCCGGCAGCGGATTCGGTCAATATTCGTACTACATAGCGCAAACATTTCCTCGCGCCGTTATCTACGCCATCGACGTGAAAGAGGAGCAAGTGGCGGACTGCCGCGCGTTCTTTGCGCGCCGTGGGCTTCGCCAATGCACATTTGCCGTCGAAGACCTTACGCACATTCAACACGACGGCAAGTTCGATTTCATTCTCTCCGTCGACGTGATGGAACATATTCCTGATGACGTGCTCGTGTTCAAGAATTTCTTCCGCGCTCTGAAGCCTCACGGTGTTCTGTTCATCAATACGCCGTCGAACCTTGGCGGTTCGGATGCACGCGGCGAAGACGACCCGAGCTTCATCGAAGAGCACGCCCGCAACGGCTATGGCTACGAAGAAATCAAATCGAAACTTGAGTCGGCGGGATTTACGGTTGAATCTATTCGTTACACGTACGGTCGGTGGGGAAGTCTCTCATGGCGGCTTGCTATCAAGTATCCCATGGTGATGGCGGGCGTCAGCAAGGCGCTGCTGTTCGTGCTTCCTCTGTACTATCTTGTGGCGCTTCCGTTGGCGTTACCGTTGATGTGGCTCGACTATGTTTCCGACAATCCAACAGGCACCGGATTGAACGTGGTTGCAAGAAAAAGGTAAACCCCGTGTTCGCTCTAACAGGGTGTTGAAAAACTAGGTAATGTGTCATTCTGAACCCCGACGCTTTTGCCAAGGGCATCACTTCGTGATTGTCGGGGTGAATGCCGAAGGCATCTGGCGAAGCCATGGCTTTGCCACCTTCGGGAGAATCTGATTCAAAAAGCAAGATGCTTCGCTGCGCTCAGCATGACAGAAAAAGATTTTTTCAACAGCCTGCTAAAAGGAATTTTATCTCCATCTCCGTCGCAAGGAGTTTGTGTAAAAACACACTTTTTGTCACACTGAGCCTGCCTGTGCCGAAACGAAGCTTCGGCTTCGTGCCTGCACGCCTGCCTGTCCGGTAGGCAGGCCAAAGTGCATTTATGT
>JACRFF010000327.1 GCA_016218005.1 Ignavibacteriales bacterium | reverse complement strand
GAGAGCGTCAGGAACTCCTCTTCCTTCCCCGGCGATTCGACATCGACGATGCTTTGGTTGGGCGGCTCAAGCGCGATGTCGGTAAGGAGTGATGCGAGATCTTTGTACCGCTCGGTGATGGTTTGAAACATCTCCAAGTCTTTCTTCCGCTTCTGATGATCATCGTATCGAGCGCGAAGCATCGGCTCGTAGTAGCTGAGGATGTGAAACGTTTTTTCTGCCGGCGGAAGGCTCGGCTTGGCAACCTCTCTGAGCGTCGAGAACAATTTTTGAATATTGTCGGCGTAATGATTGAACTGCATCCAGAACTTCGTCGTCGGCAGCGTTTCATCACCGTACGGCTCCGCAATGCGCCGCTTGAGAATGTCATCAATCACTTTCTCTGCGGTGCGCGGACCGACGCCGTCGATCAGCAAGAGAATTCGATTCCACGACACCACGTCGCGCGGATTTTCGAGCACGCGCAGGAATGCAACCACATCTTTCACGTGCGCCGTTTCGATGAACTTGAATCCGCCGAACTTTACGAAGGGAATGTTCGCCTTCGCCAACTCGATCTCCAGATCGAACGACAGAAATGACGACCGGAAGAGCACCGACATTTCTTCCAATGGAATGCCCTGCTCGCGCAGTTCGAGAATTTTTTGCACCACGAACCGCGACTGCATGTTCTCCGTCTCCGCCGCCACGAGGTGCGGCATCGACCCGCCCGGCTTGTGCGTGTAGAGTTCTTTGCGGTACATCACGGCCCGAAATTTCTCCCACGATTGAGGATCTCGTTGGCAAGATTCAAAATCGGCTGGGTTGAGCGGAAATTTTCTTCCAGCTTGATCACCGTGCAGGAGGGAAACTCTTGCGGGAACGAAAGGATGTTCCTGATCGTCGAGCCGCGGAAAGCGTAGATCGCCTGCGCATCATCCCCCACGACCATGACGTTCTGGTGTTTGAATGCCAGCAGTTTCACCAACTCCGACTGCACACGGTTTG
Source organism: Ignavibacteriales bacterium (assembly GCA_016218005.1). Classification (GTDB taxonomy): domain Bacteria; phylum Bacteroidota; class Ignavibacteria; order UBA10030; family UBA10030; genus JACRFF01. Next base: position 5,114 of record JACRFF010000327.1, on the reverse strand, counting down.
TGTCTTGGTATTCATCGACCATAATGTACTTGTATCGCTCCGACAGCGCCGCGCGAACCGCTTCTTTCTGTTTCAGCAACAACGCTAGGTTGACCAACAGGTCGTCGTAGTCCATCAAATTGTGCTGGCGTTTGAATTGCACGTACGCCGTGTGGAGTTTTTGGACGTCGTCAAGTTGATCGAGGTAGTGAGGATAATCCTGACTGAGCAGGTCGGGCACCGGCGTGAGGGTGTTGATCGAGCGACTGTAGAGATCGTACAATGTTTCTTTGCGCGGAAACCGTTTCTCCTTCGTATCCAACTTCATTCGCGTGCGAAGGAGATTGACGACGTCTTCGGCGTCGGTCTGGTCGAGAATGGTGAAGTTCGGTTCGTATCCCAAGAGGCCGGCATGCTTGCGTAGAACGGTATGGGCGAACGAGTGAAACGTTCCCCCGGCAATGCGCTCACATCGGCTGTCCAACAACATCGCTGCGCGCCGCATCATCTCTTGCGCCGCTTTGCGTGTGAACGTCAGCAGGAGAATGTGTTCCGGCTTCACGCCCAATTCCACCAAGTACGACACACGATAGACGATGGTGCGCGTCTTGCCTGTGCCGGCGCCGGCAATGATCAAGTGCGGCCCGTCGACCGACGTGGCAGCGGCATGCTGTGCTTCGTTCAGTTCGCGCCGATAGTCGATACTGAATCGTTGCGGCTGAACAAGATGGAGATGGTCGCCGGGAAGCGTCTTGAGTGTGAACTTTTTCATTTCGTGCGTCTAAGATACTTCAAAATGCACAAAAACGGAATTCAGCCGCCTTGTGTTTCGGTCAATAAAGGAATAATTTTGAATCAACCATCCACTACCGAACCGACAACCCTCGGCAAACCATTATGAATATCCTCGTCCTGAATTGCGGCAGTTCCTCTCTCAAGTTTCAGATCATCGAAACCGACCTCGAACTGTTCGAGAAGAATGAAGACAAACAGAAAGCGAAAGGCCTGATCGAACGGATCGGGAGTCAATCGCTCGTTACCTATCAAGCCACGGGCAAGCCGGCAGTGAAGCAAGCGACGCCGTTGCGCGACCACCGGCAAGCGCTGGACCACGTGATTCGCTGGATGATTTCTTCCGAGGCGCAAATTCCCGGCATTCATTCGCTGGCAGATATTCACGCCGTCGGCCACCGCGTGGTACACGGCGCTGAGCACTTCACCAAGTCGGCCGTCATCGACGAGCAGGTCATCGGCGGCATCGAGGATTGCATCGGTCTGGCGCCGCTGCACAACCCTGCAAATCTCAAGGGCATTTACGCCGCGCGCGAATTGCTGGGGGGTGGCATCCCGCAGGTTGCCGTCTTCGATACGTCGTTCCACTCCACCATGCCGGAGACGTCGTACCTGTACGCCCTTCCGTATCAATTGTATCGTCGGCACAAGATTCGGCGGTACGGATTTCACGGCACCTCGCACCGGTACGTTGCGTTCCGCTATCGCCAACTGACAGGCAAGACGAAAGAGGAAACCAACGTCATCACGCTGCATCTTGGCAACGGCTGTTCGGCGTGCGCGATCAAGCAGGGGGAATCGTTTGACACGTCGATGGGAATGACGCCGCTCGAAGGATTAGTGATGGGTACGCGCGGCGGCGATCTCGACCCTTCTGTTATTGAATTTCTCGCGCACAAGGAAGGCATGTCGCTTTCCGAGATCGATGCGCTGCTCAACAAGCAATCCGGTTTGCTCGGCCTCAGCGGATTGACCAACGACATGCGGGATTTGTTAGACGAGGAACGCGAGCATCAGGACCGCCGCGCAACGTTGGCGATCGATATTTTTGCGCAACGCGTGAAGAAATACATCGGCGCGTATTTTGCGGAGCTTGGCAACGTGGAGTCGATCATTTTCGCTGGAGGCATCGGTGAAAACTCACCGACCGTACGCCGGAGAATCCTCGCCGGACTTGAATGGCTCGGCGTCGAGACTGACGATAACCTCAACGCGAAAATAACCGGCGGCAAAGAGGGTGTGATCAGCAAAGAGAGTTCGCGCGTGAAGACATTTGTTATCCCGACGAACGAGGAGCTGCTAATCGCCCGCGATACCGTCCGATGCGTCAAAGATGCGCCGCGCCGATGGTAGCTTACTGAAATTTGAAGAGAAGAACCCCAATGACAAAAGCAAGGGTCATATCTCCGTCTATCGCCACGCTCTATATCAAGAATATGGTCTGCAACCGGTGCATTCGCGTCGTGAACGAAGAACTGACCAAGCTGGGTCTCGACGTACGGCGAATCGTTCTCGGCGAAGCAGAGGTTTCTTCGAAAAAGCCGGTCAACACCGACGCTATCCGGCGCGTGCTGTCGGAGAACGGTTTTGAACTCATCGAGGATAAACGGCGGCGCACCATTGAACAGATCAAACTCAAGATCCTCGAAGTAGTGCAGCGCGACCTGAGCAAGGAACCGTTGCGCCAGAATTTTTCCGACTACCTTTCCAACCATCTCCATCACGACTATCATTCGTTAAGCACGCTCTTCTCGTCTGTCGAAGGAATCACGATCGAGCAGTACATCATCCTGCAGAGAATTGAGCGAGCGAAGGAGCTGCTAAAGTACGGGGAGCTGACACTAAGCGAAATTTCCGACAAGCTTGGTTACAGCAGCGTGGCACACCTTTCTGCGCAGTTCAAAAAAGTCACCGGACTTACGCCGAGCGCGTTCAAGGGAATGCGCCATGAATTGCGAATACCTTTGGACAGAGTGAAGTAAGACGAGAACGGTGTACGGGTCAAGAGAAGATGGCAGATAGAGCCGATGCCGTTCCGTAGTTGTGAAACGGTTTTTTGTTCCGCAAAATCTTGTAAACAATTCCGATAATTCTGTAACGACTTCTCTCCCCCGGCGCCGTATATTTCAATCGAAAGAATAATGAAAGGATTGCACTATGACAACTCAAGAACTGAAGATCGAAGGCATGTCGTGCCACCATTGCGTGATGTCTGTACGGAAGGAACTCGGCAAACTTGCCAACGTTATCGTCGAGGATGTTATGATCGGCGGGGCAAAGGTACAGTTCGATGAGACCAAAGTCCGACCCCAGCAACTTGCCGATGCCATCGCCGAAGCCGGCTACCAACTCGTGCAATAATCGGTGTTCCGGTGAATGGCTCGCACACCATACAGACGTTGACGCTTCCTATCGAAGGAATGACCTGTGCAAGCTGTGTCGCGCGTGTAGAAAAAGTTCTCAAGCGGATCGACGGCGTGGAGCAAGCCGCCGTCAATCTTGCCACGGAGAAGGTGAGTTTCTCTTTCGATCCATCCAAGGCATCGTTGGAGGAACTGGCATCCGCCGTGAACGAGGCCGGCTACACGCTGGTCGTTCCCGCACAAGGCCAACCGACAGAACGTACTTCTCCGCTTGATGGCTCCATCCCTTCGCCGCAGGAGAAGGCGTTCCGAGAGCTGAAGCGCGAGTTCATTCTCGCCGCAACGCTCAGCATACCGATCACGGCCATCAGTATGACGATGATGAGTTCATGGTTCCATCGCTGGGCGCCGTTGACGATGGATGAATTGAACAAATTCCTGCTCATTGCCACAACGATTGTGTTGTTCGGGCCGGGACGTCGGTTCTTCGTTTCGGCGTGGACAATCGCCAAGCATTACTCGGCGGATATGAACACGCTCGTCGCCGTCGGAACCGGAACGGCGTACCTCTACAGCGCATTCCTCGCACTGTTTCCGCAGCGTATTCCGGAAAGCATTTCCGCATTCGACCTCTACTTCGACACTTCCGCCGCTATCGTTACGTTGATTCTTCTTGGGCGCACGTTGGAAGCAAGAGCAAAGAGTCATACTTCGGACGCCATTCGCAAGCTGATGGGCTTGCAGCCCAAGACGGCGCGCGTACTTCAGCTTGGCGTTGAGAAGGAAGTGCCGGTCGAGCGCGTTATCATAGGAAATGAGATTGTCATTCGTCCGGGCGAACGTGTTCCCGTCGACGGCGTCATCATCCGGGGATTCACTTCGCTCGACGAGTCGATGGTTACCGGCGAGAGCATGCCAATCGAGAAGTCGGAAGGAGGCCTTGTCATTGCGGGGACGATTGCCAAGAACGGCAGCATCGTGTTTCGCGCAACGGCGGTCGGTGCAGATACGATGATCGCGCACATTGTAAAGCTGGTTGAAGAAGCGCAAGGCTCGAAGGCTCCAATTCAGGCGCTCGCCGACAAAATTGCGGCGATATTTGTTCCCACGGTGATTGGCATTGGCTTGGCGACATTTTTTCTCTGGTTGTTCGTCGGCGACGCGGGATTCGTGCATTCGATGGTGAACTTCATCGCCGTCCTCATCATTGCGTGTCCGTGTGCGCTCGGACTTGCAACTCCAACTGCCATCATGGTCGGCACCGGTCTCGGGGCGTCGCGTGGAATTTTGATCAGGAACGCCGAGAGTCTCGAACGCGCACGCCGCATCTCCACCGTCGTGCTCGACAAAACAGGAACGCTGACACTCGGCAAGCCGGCCGTTGTCGACGTCATTCCACTGAATCAATCGACTGCGGATGAGTTGCTCACGCTGGCGGCTTCTGCGGAAAACAAATCTGAGCACCCGCTTGCCCGTGCCATCGTTGATGCCGCCGAACGGCGACGATTGCCCCTGCGTGAATGCGGCTCATTCGTCTCTAACACCGGACTCGGTATTGAAGCAACCGTTGAAGGAAAGCGAATTCTTGTCGGTCGAACTTCGTTTCTTGCCGAGCACGGAATCAACACCGTCTCTGCTGATGAGACCGCGGCAACGCTGTCGATGCACGGAAAGAGCACGGTTGCCCTTGCCGTCGATGGAATGGTGGCAGGCGTGTTGGCGCTCGCGGATGAACTTCATTCCGATTCCGCAGCAGCCGTTGCCCAACTCAAGAGGATGAAGATCAACGTCGTTATGCTGACGGGAGATAATGAACATACCGCCCGCGCCATCGCAGCGCAAGCGGGCATTGAAAACGTCATCGCCGGCATCTTGCCGAATCAAAAGGCGGCAGCTATCAAGCGTCTTCAGGTTGAGCGCAGAATCGTGGCCATGGTGGGCGACGGCATCAACGACGCTCCCGCGCTGGCACAAGCCGAT
>JACRFF010000330.1 GCA_016218005.1 Ignavibacteriales bacterium | reverse complement strand
GTGATGCTGAGATCCCATCCTGCTGATAGGTGATGCGGAGGTTCGCTGTGAGTCCTGGAAATCCGGCGATCGGATTTCCATTGAGTCTTGTCCGGTACACATTCCCATTCGACACACTGTCGACCGTTGAGAACCTATCAATATAATTTTAAGAAAGCGAGGCATTTCCGCTGACGGTAAGTTCATCCAGCAGCCGGATCGAGCCTTCCGCTTCCATTCCGAAATGCCGGGTCCGCGGAGCGTTGCCGTACACAGGATTACCAAAGATATCCACTTGTCCGGATTTCACGAGTTCATTCGTGAATTCCATCCAATACACATTCCCGTTCAGCTGGAACATCGATTCCTTATATCCGGCACCAAACTCCAGATTCAGCAGTTGTTCCGGCTGTGCGATCGGTTTGGAGAAATCATACCGTATCACTCCGCCGGCGGTATCTGCTTCGAATGCCGGCAGCGCACCAAAATAGGAATCCTCGGCGGCATACAGATTCCGCAGCCGCGGCTCACGCGAAGTATATCCGAATGAAAAATAAACATTCAGTTGTTCTGTAACATTATAATTCAATCCGAGACGGGGATTGAGAAAATAGTACGGCACGCTGAATGAATGCCCCAGGAATTTCTCATTCTTCAACTGATATTCATTATATGCGAACTGCACATTCGCCATCAGCGTCATATTTTCCTGCAGATGAACATTTTCCGTGATGTAGACCGATGCCATATGCTTCACGGCATCATATTGATAGAATCGGTAATCGGGGTCATAACCCGCCGGCAGTCCTTCTGCATACTGCACTTTTCCCCAATGGGAGCCGTGGTGAAACCGGTATTCCCCTCCGACCGTCAATTCGCCCTGATCGTGCTGCATCTCATAGCGCGGCAGCCATCCCCATTGAACGAGATCCACTCCGCCGCGGATGATCGCTTGACCGATGACGGGCGTCGGGACAAACCCGTGAATGCTGTCGATACGGAGCGTACCTGCGTCAGCCCAGGAGCCGTCATAATCGAAATGTCCGTGACTGTCATAGTAGAAGAGCGTATTGTGTAGTTTCTCCGTTTCAGACACTTTCCACTCATTGAGGATCTCGTAATGCGGCTGATTGAAACCTTCTTTCTCCTGAGGACGGCGCAGCGTTGAATACGGATCGAAGTTCTTCCCGCTGGCATCTGTTGCAACGTACGAAAAATTCATCCGACGGAGTTTCGGATACTTGTTCGTCCATTTCGGGAGTCCGGTGTAGACCAACTGGTCCGTGAGCGGACCGCCGAAGAGGTGCACTCGCGTGGTCATATGGTCATCAAACCGAAGCATACCAAGAAAATATGATCCCGCTTCGAAGGACGAATGGATACGGTAACCGTTGGACTGGATCTTGCCGAGCCGTCCGTAGAACATATAGGTATCATCGATCAATCCTGAGTTGAATGATGCCGAATATTTCTTCATCGTCAACGGCAGAGACTTGGAACTGTCCGCATATTCCTGGAATCCGAACATCGCTTCAAATTTTGCGTACGGATGATACGTGAACGGATTGGTCGTGATATTCACCGAACCGCCGATGGCAGGAGGACCGTAGAATGCGCTTCCGGCACCGCGCTGCACCTGAACGCTTGAGGAACTTGCCAAAAGATCGGGGAAATCGATCCAATACACATTGTGGTCCTCAGGATCATTCTGCGGAATGCCGTTCACCATTATTGAGAGACGACGCTGATCGAATCCGCGCAGGAAGACGTAATTATAGCCGACACCGTTCCCGCCGTCCGAATAGGAGATCATCGCCGGCAGTTCGGAGAGCAGTACCGGAACATCCTGCATCGAATACCGCAGGGTGATCGATTCCTTCGTCAGATTCGTGAACGTGACCGGTGTTTCACGTTCGATCGCCGTTGTCCCTGTCACCAGGACCGGGTCAAAGCTATATTTAACCGAATCGGTTTCGCGCTGCGACATCAGCGGCAGAGTCGTGAGAAGTGAACATACGATCAGTATAAGTTTTTTCATAATTCCTTTGTCTCTCGTGCATTTATTGTTTGAACGTATTTAAAATAACAACGCCGTTCCGACGAAACGTACAGCGTCAGAAACGGCGATAAAATAGTACAGCAATAATTTTATGGTCGTTTCCCTACGCTGGTATTATCCAGATCAGGTGGTTCATCGCGCGTTGCAGCGCGAATCAAGGGTGTGGTTCTCAGTCCCGTAAAGCGGAACACCCCTAACGAAAGTGTTGTCTGTTAAAAGAACAATGGTGCTTGTTGAATATACGAATGAAAACGGATTGTTGAAAGATAT
>JACRFF010000329.1 GCA_016218005.1 Ignavibacteriales bacterium | reverse complement strand
TCTTCGACGATCGCCTGATATTCAAGGTTGATTGTGAGAACGACGTCGTGGCCGTTCGCGGGTTCGGTGCGCGGATAGTCGACCGAGGGCCGCACGCGCCCAAGGCCGTCGCGCTGCATCATGACGGATCCGTTTTGGCCGCGCAACAGCTCTTCCATTTCCAACTCAAGTCCGGAAATCCCCTTGTTGTCGATATCGGTAAATCCGATGAGCTGACCGGCAAGGTCGTCATAATGATAGATGCGCTTGGGTTCGTTCATGGCAACAACGCCGGTAAGTTTTGCCGCTTCGATACGTTTCGCCACGTCAGGATTTACTCGCCGCTCCAGCCAAACAAATCGTTTCGCCGGGTCTTTGAGCTTATCAAGATAGACCGTCTTGGGCTTTCCCAAATAACGCGCAAACGCCGCTGCAACATCATCTGCATCTTCTCCGACGATCTTGGGGTCAGCAGCAAAGGAAACAAACATCGTATTCGAGACCAGCACGTTTCCGTTGCAATCAGCAATAGTGCCGCGGGTGGCGGGAAGAATGAACTTCGCCTCATATTGTTTTTTCCCCATTGCTTTGTACTTCGCGGCGTCGATTATTTGCACTTTCGCCAGTCGAACAACGACGCCGAGGAAAAATAGGGCGAAGAAAAGCTTGAGAAGCAGGAAGCGTCGACGGAACTCCTTTACGCCCGACCCGGGAACTGGCTGGGCTTGTTGCGCAGTGTTCGTCATTTCTTTTTTAGCCGCCGTTCACGTGCCTCGGCGATATCGCTCGCCACTTCTTGCACTTTCTCGCGGTCGATATCCATCCATACCGTCGGTTGCTTGGGATTAACCAAGCCCAGGGTTTTTTCCGCCATGGATTGAATACGGTCAAGACTCGACAGGTGATTGATATGAGCGCGGAGAATTTCTTGGTCGTTGAGATTTCGTTGATGCGCTTCTTGCAGCTTCCCAATTTCACCCGCAAGCTCGCCCACCCGAATGACATTGCCGATGTACAACACGATCGCAACAGCGCTGGTCAAGAGTACGAGAATCAAATTGAACGTGGATATCTTGCGGCGTACTACTTTCCGATTCCGCGGTAGAACCGGTGCGGTTTCGACAGAAGGAGGATGGGGAGATGAAAGTGTTCCGCCGAACACGCGGGGCGTTTCATCCATTGGACGATGCAAAGAGGAATCGGAATGTTGAGACGTGCTCTTTCCGTCGCCAAAAGAAATTGCGTCAGTTGCACGGCGAAGATATGAATCAATCAGGGACGTATCGTTGGCAGTGTCTGGCATTCAAAGGCGCTCGGCTATTCGCATCTTGGCGCTTCGGGCACGCGGATTCGCATCAATCTCGTCGCGCTCCGGCATGAGCGGTTTCTTCGAAATGAGTTTCATCCTTGGCGAGGCAGGAATATTTGCAGCCAAGAGATGTCCGCTGGGCAACGTGGTTGCCGAAGCATTCCGAAGCACGGTCTTTACAATTCTATCTTCAAGAGAGTGGTAGGAAATCACGACAAGCCTCCCGCCGACAACTAAGGAATTGATTGCTGATTCAAGGCCGCGCTGCAAGTTGTTCAATTCGTCATTCACTTCAATGCGCAGGGCTTGAAAAATTCGGGCGAGCGATTTCACAAGAAATCTTCCCGGAACAACCGACTCGACGACTTTTGCTAATTGACCGGTCGTAGCAATCGCTCCTCGCTCTCGTTGTTGAATGATCGCGCGGGCGATACGGCGCGAGTTTCTTTCCTCGCCGTATTGCCAGAACATCCTTGCAAGTTCCTCCACCGCAAACTCATTGATAATGCGCTCCGCCGACCGAACAAGCGTCCGATCCATCCGCATGTCGAGCGGCTCATCGATCTGAAAACTGAATCCCTTTCCCGGCGCATCAAGCTGAATGGAAGAAACGCCCAGATCAAACAAAATTCCGCGCACCGGACCGACGCCGAGTTCGGTAATCACATCGGCCAGTTTACTAAAATTGGATTTGCGCAAAACAACCCTTGCTTCAAATTCAGCAAGGCGCATGGTGGCAGCGTTGAGCGCATCGTCATCTTGGTCAAGTCCAATAAGTTTCGCATCGGGTAGCAACCGGCGAAGAATCGCTTCCGCATGGCCTCCTCCACCAATTGTTGCATCCACATAAACGCCCGATGGATCATTGATGATCGCATCGACTGCCGAGCGTAACAACACCGGAGTATGGTATGCGGTGTTGTGGTGATTCACCACCAGACCTCGTGTTACGTTTTGTGAAGCAAGGTTTCCGCAACAGTTTCATACGTGGCGGGTTGGTTTTTCTTGTACTCACCGAACACCGCCGGGTCCCAGATCTCCACCCGTTCCAGCACACCAATGACCATCACTTCTTTTTCTTTTGCTATCCCGGCAAAGTCGAGCAGAGTTTGAGGAACGCTAAACCGGGATTGCGTATCAAGCTGACAATCGGTTGCCCACTCAAATAATGTTCGCACGAAAAAACGATGCTGTGCATCCGCAAACGAGAGTGCACGCACTTTTTCCTCCAGCCGGTTCCATTCATCTTGTGGATAGAGGTACAGGCATTTCTCAAAGCCGCGCGTAACCACGAACGAATCATTCGCCGCCGGCATTACATTCTTCCGCAACTTTGCCGGAAGAGCAATGCGACCCTTGTTGTCAACCGTATAGGCGAAACTACCTTTGAATGAAGACATAGTGAAATCTCAGAAAAAATGTGCTCACCAATATTCCCCACTTTTCCACACTTCGAGTATGCAATTTAGAGAAATAGAAAGGAAAGTCAAGAAGAAATTGTGGATTTTATAGAAAAAACGGAGTTGAGTATCTTATGCGTGGGGTCGAGAGACCGGGTGAACATTCCTTTTTCCCCACAATTGGGTTGGAATCAGCCACATTGTCCTGTTTCAGAGATTGATCGCAGAATGGCCGTTGGCTTGGATGTCCTTGCAATTTATTTGCAGTAGTAGTCCATCATTCGGCTGATGGCATCCCGACAAACCCGGCAAAACTCGTTCTTCGGATTGGAAATCATTTTGCAGTACGCCTCTGGCCGGAATGAACCTTTCGACGTGTATCCAGTTCATTCAAAGGCCCCCAACTTTGCCGTATTCGGTGGGAAGGTTAATGCTTGGCAAGAGAAATTGTTTCCACTTGAGATTCACCGGGTTAAGCATCACCGCGATGTTGTATGCAACATCGGAGGGAGTAACATTCATCGGCAAGAAATGCAAAGGCGTGTCCGAAAGTGTGCGTTTGTATCCTCCCTTTTATGTTCTGCTGCTTGTCTTCGCGTTCTGCGTGCCCGTCATTTCTTCCAACACCTTCACAACGGCAGAATAATCTTCCTGCGCCAAACCCATCTCGATGGCCCGCGAGAATAACCGTTGGATAACTTCTGCCAGCACAACGGGTGCGTGAATGCTCTTCCCTGCTTCGATAAACAAATTGACGTCCTTCAGCAAGTGCTCGACGAAAAATCTCGGCGTAAAATTTCGAGCGATGATTTGATTTCCCTTTGTTTCGTACATCGGGGCTCGCATAGCCGAGTGGCCGATGATATCGACGATAGCCCGTTGTTCGATACCGGCTTGCTTCGCAAACACAAGCGCTTGCGTCAACACGCCGATCATGCCGGCAATAAATGAATTGCAGATAAGCTTCACCGTCGTCGCCTGTTCAACGCGCTCGAATCTCCACATCGTGCTTCCGATAGTTTTCAGCATCGGCTCGACACGCCGGAACGGTTCATCTTTTCCACCGACGAAAAATAACAGCGACCCTTCCACAACTTGCGGCACACTTCCCAATACCGGCGCGTGGAGAAAATGACAACCCGCACGGTCATACGCTTGTTCCAAGCTGCGGGTAACATCGGGAGAAACCGTGCTGCAATCAACGTGAATGCCGCCCTGTTTCAATCCCGCTCGAATCTCCTTCGCAACGATTTCGAGCACCGCGGGAGTTGAAATCATAGTGAATACGACATCGCACTGTTCTGCCACTGCGCGGGGAGAATCACACCACACGGCTCCACGCGTTATAAAACGTTGAGCCTTGCTCTTCGTTCGATTGTAAATCGCTAAACGATAGCCGGCTTTTTCCAACCGATCAGCCATAGCCGCGCCCATCAATCCCAAACCGACAAATCCAACCGGCATACTCTCTCCGTTGTTGTTTTGAATGAAATCTCGTTACCTTGAACCAAGATACAAAGAAGAGAGGTCAGATGAAGACGAATCGCCGTGCATTCCTTAAATCCAGCGCAGCAAGCGCAACCCTTCTTGCCACCAATCCGTTCGAGACTATGGCTACAACAACTTCCAGTAACGTGCGTGCCGGACGCATGAAGTTTTCTTTCCGGCCGTTCACCATCGAAATGAAGCACGTCTTCACCGTCGCAGAAATGTCCCGTTCCACCACGCCCGTCGTTCTGACGGAGGTGGACTACGGCGGCATGGTTGGATACGGCGAGGCATCGATGCCGCCGTATCTCGGCGAAAGCCACGAGACGGCGACAAGGTTTCTTTCGCAAGTCGACTTGAGCAAGTACGAAAACCCGTTTCAGCTTGAAACCATTCTTGCCGACATCGATGCTATTGCGGCGGGAAATCCTGCTGCGAAAGCTTCGGTCGATATTGCACTGCACGACCTTGTCGGCAAACTGCTGAATCAACCACTCTCGACTATTTGGGGATTGGATAGATCCAAAGCGCCGCTCACCTCATTCACCATCGGCATCGATAAGCCCGATGTGGTACGCCAGAAGGTAAAGGAAGCCGCGGCGTTCAAGATTCTGAAAATCAAACTTGGTAAGGATAACGACAAAGAAATGATCGAGACGGTGCGTTCGATGACCGATGTTCCGCTCACGGCCGACGCAAACCAAGGGTGGAAGGACCGCGCGTATGCGCTGGAGATGACGCACTACCTCAAAGAAAAAGGGGTGAAGTTCATCGAACAGCCGATGGCGAAGGAGCGATTCGACGACCACGCGTGGCTTACCGAGCGCAGCCCGATTCCGGTGCTTGCCGACGAAGCGTTTCAGCGCATTGGTGATTTGAAAAAAGTTTCAACGTGCTACAGCGGCATCGTCGTCAAACTTATGAAATCCACCGGATTGCGCGAAGCGTACAAGATGCTGCTGCTGGCGAAATCCTTAGGAATGAAAACGCTGATCGGCTGCATGACGGAAACATCGTGCGCCGTCTCTGCCGCCTCGCATCTTTCGCCGCTCGTCGACTGGGCTGACCTCGACGGCAATCTCTTGATCAAGAACGATGTATTCGACGGGATGAAAGTTGTCGATGGAAAGATTGTTATTCCCGACCGACCGGGAATTGGCGTCGTAAAGATTGCATGAGCGTAGGTTTCGGATTGCTGATTGTTGATTCCTGATTTGAATTCTGAATTTTAGATTGGACATCAGTGCTGTCCTAAATAATTCTGAAGTCGCATGAATTTGTCCCTATTCTGCCTGTTTTGGACGGGTTTGGGCGTTTGCTTTGAACTAGCCCCCCTTGCTGCTGTCCTAAACCCGGAAGGGATAACAGAAGGTCTCCGGCCAATGAGATTGGACTGTTGCGGATCTCGGTGACATTGAAACAGGCCGCTCCTGACGGAGCTTGAATGATTTTTCTGTTGAAAGATCTATAAACAGAACGCACCTACGGTGCTTCACTCCACCAAGCGATGCGAGAGTCCCGATAGGGACGACCTGTTTGTAAAACGGGTGGGCCGAATTCTTCGAGCTCCAGCGGAGCGACCTGTGATTGGCGAGGAAATCCCTTGATGAGTAGTTTCGATTATTTAGGACAGATCTGATTGGACCTGTCAACCATGAAACTGACCATGTTGCTTCTCACCGTGTCGGCATGTGCGCTTGCCGCTCAACCAGATTCTTCTTCACAGTCCTACACTGCTTCCATCGATGCGTGGCACGCCAAACGGATTGAAAGTTTGAAACGTGAACACGGCTGGCTGAGTCTGATTGCGCTCGAGTGGCTGCACCAAGGCAAGAACGACATTCCGCACTTCGGCACGCTGATGTTTGAGAATGGTAAAGCAACGCTGGAGCTTTCTCATGGCGTGCAAGCAACGGTTGACGGCAAGCCGTTCCTCGGCGGGTCAATTCGGGTTGAAGGCGATTCGGGAGGCGCGCAAAAAATTTTCTCCGGCACAAAAGCTTTTACCCTCATTAAGCGGGGCGAGCGCTTTGCGATGCGCATGTGGGATTCCGAAGCTGGGACGCGAAAACATTTCCACGGCATCGACCGCTATCCCGTCAATCCGCAGTGGCGCATTGAGGCAGCGTGGACGCCGTACGATCACCCACGCCGCGTGCAGATCGAAACGGTTATTCCGGGATTTATAGAAGACGACATTGTTCCCGGCGTTGCCGTCTTTACGCTTGGCGGCACGGAGTATCGGTTGGAACCTGTTCTCGAAGAACCCGGCGCTGATTTCTTTTTTATCTTCGGGGATAAAACCAACGGCAAGGAGACTTACGGCGCAGGAAGATTTATGTATACGCCGCCGGCACAAGGAGGCAAGGTTATCTTAGACTTCAACAAAGCCTACAATCCGCCGTGCGCGTTCACGGAGTTTGCCACGTGTCCATTACCGCCGAAAGGAAACAAGCTGTCCATCAGAATTGACGCCGGCGAAAAAAAATACGGCGAACACTAGCCTTATGAGGCTGGGGCGAACGACGGGGAACGAACGCCCCACAATCAAAGTAGGGTCCGGCGGCACGCCATGAACTTCCCTTGAACTTCCCTTTGACTTTGTTGATATGCCTTTGTAAGTTTGTTCCGAATGGTACTCGAGCCGCAGATACCTTCTTCTTCCCACCCGTCAGTCGCTCCGGCGTAGCGCTTGTCCCCGGCTCAGCAACGCATGAGGCTGTGTCTCAACAACCAAAACTCCTCGATCGGGTACTACTTGCCCTACAGGCGCGCCACTACAGTGAACGGACGCAAGATGCGTATGTCGCTTGGATCAAGCGGTTCATCCTTCATCATCATAAGCGTCATCCGATGGAGATGGCTGAGGCGGAGATCAACGCCTTTCTGACACACCTGGCCATCAACAAAAAGGTCAGCGCATCGACACAAAACCAGGCACTCAGCGCGCTCCTTTTTCTCTATCGTCATGTGCTTCATCGAGAGATTGGCAATTGGGGTGAAGTCATCCGCGCTCGGAAACCTCAGCGTGTGCCGGTGGTTCTCACGCGCGAAGAAATCAAAGCAGTTATGAATTACCTGACGGGTAGCAAGCGGCTCATGGCAAGCCTGATGTACGGCGCAGGTCTGCGCGTGATGGAGTGCCTCCGGCTGCGCTCAGGGTTCCTGAAACACAAAAAAACATACCACCTATATCGGAATTAAGGACTTGACTCCGTTCTTCCCCCGCGTTACATTAGCATCAACTCGTGCCACTCAAGACAAGAGATTGAGAAAAGGCACCGTCCCGCTCCGGCGTGCAACCGGTTTGTCTATCGTGCAATCTTGCTTGCTGGAAGTGGGACAGTTGAGACACCCCCTGAGGGGGAACGCACCTCAGATTCAATCCCCCGAAGACGGAAAGAGGCACAGCGCGATGAATCATGTTTGTGCGGCAACTCAGTCCAGCGGACTTTTCACAGCGATGCGATTCTTGCTCAACACATGGGTGTAGACCATTGTCGTACGAACATCGGAATGACCGAGAAGTTCTTGAACCGTACGAATGTCATATCCGTCTTCAAGAAGATGAGTGGCAAATGAGTGGCGGAATGAATGGCAGCTCCCGTGCTTGAGGATTCTTGCTTTCGCGATGGCTTCTTTCACTGCTCGTTGAACGGCACTGTCGTGCAGATGGTGACGCACAACGAGGCCCGTCCGAGGATCGGCCGTTCGCTTGCTGGCAGGGAAAACAAACTGCCAGCCAAATTCCTTTGATGCGTTGGGAGATTTGATTTGGAACGCGTCTGGCAGAACAACGTCTCCATATCCGGCAGCGAGATCCTGTCGATAGACGAGCTTGACTTGTTCGATCTGGAGTCGCAGCGGTTGGACAAGAGATTGGGGAATGACCGTTCTCCGATCCTTGTTCCCTTTTCCTTGCCGGACGATGATCACCGAGTTGTCGAAATCAATGTCATGCACGCGGAGGCGCAAAGCCTCCAGCAAGCGGAGTCCTGCACCATACAACAGACTCGTGATGAGCTTGTGTGTTCCATCGAGTTGGCCAAGAATGCCGTGGACTTCTTGCTTGGAGAAGACCACGGGGAGCCGCGGTGAGCGCTTAGCGCGTTCGATTGCACCAATGGCGCCCAAGGGCTTCTTGAGAACCCGAGCGTAGAGAAACACAAGAGCATTCAACGCTTGATTCTGAGTGGAGGAAGAAACAAATTTGTGCTGAGCCAGGTGAGAGAGAAACGTACGGATTTCCGTTTCTCCCATCTCCGAAGGATGGCGCTTGTGATGAAAGAGAACGAATCGCTTGATCCAACCGACATATGCTTCCTCAGTCCGATGGCTGAGATGCCGCAGACGAACCGCTTCGCGAACCTGATCCAAAAGTTTGAGTGCCATAACGTGATTCCTAATTGTTACATGAAAAAGTTACAATAAATCACTGACTTTGTCGACCTTTTGCTCCCTAATGAGTACAAGGTCGACCAAGTCGACCTAATCAGTAGTTAGGCGGCTCGTCAGACAAGACGTTAGCCAAAATCGTCTGTCTACCGTCACGGGTCAGAAAGGAAGCGCAATGAAACAACAGTGTCCTATGGCTTTCATCTACTTGAGTTGGGCGATACTCGTCGCTGGCTTGGTCTTCTTCGCGCTAAAGGGGGATTACGCTTTCGTCGGGCTGTGGTTGGTCGTCGCACCATTGGCTCTGTGGGCATATATTCGGTTTTTCCCAGCCATTTCTCGCTACATCGGCTATGGCCGTGTTGATGACCAGTCGCCACAGGCAGTAAGTCAAGTGTCTGCAAAGGTCACCCTGTATACGGCGCTGGGTTGTCCTTTCTGCCCTTTGGTGAAACGCCGACTCTTAGCATTACAGATGGAGATGGGGTTCAATCTGGAAGAAGTGGACGTCACTCTCAAGCCAGACTTGTTGATAGCCAAAGGCATTCATGCTGTGCCAGTAATAGAAGTAGGAGAGCAACGACTGGTAGGGCATGCAACTAGCGAGCAGTTAGCGAACCTTATCCGCAATGGAGCGGGCGTGTTGCCAGATTGAAAGGCAGGGCAAGTCCTAAAGGCGAAGGGACAGCCAGTAGCAAGTCCGCGTCTTCACAAGCAGAGACGCCGCCTAACCAGCGCTTGCAGCCGACCGCCTTCGGCGCGGGTATGCGTGGCGAGTCTTGCCAACTATGGCTCTGGTTATTGGAGCGAGTCTTGCCAGAATCGGCGGCGGCTGAACCGCGTGCC
>JACRFF010000326.1 GCA_016218005.1 Ignavibacteriales bacterium | reverse complement strand
CCGTTCGGTATCGCGCAGATCGGCAAAGCATTTCGTAACGAGATCACGCCGGGGAATTTCATTTTCCGGACCCGCGAGTTCGAGCAGATGGAGATGCAGTTCTTTTGCAAGCCCGGCACGGACGACGCGCACTTTGAATACTGGCGCGCCGAGCGCATGCAGTGGTTTGTCGGTCTCGGCATGAAGAAAGAAAAATTGCAATGGCGCCAGCATCCGCCGTCGAAGCTGGCGCACTATGCCAAAGACGCGTACGACATCGAGTATCTGTTTCCGTTCGGGTGGGGAGAGATTGAAGGCGTGCACAATCGCACCGACTATGATTTGTCGCGCCACGAACAATTTTCCGGCAAGGCGTTGAAGTACTTCGATGAGGAGACGAAAGAAAAATGTACGCCGTTCGTCATCGAAACTTCGGCGGGAGCGAGCAGGTCGTTCATGGCGTTTCTCGTCGATTCGTACCACGAGGAAGAAGCTCCGACCGGAGAGGGCGGCGTCGAAACGCGCGTCGTATTGAAGTTGCATCCCAAGTTAGCGCCGACCAAAGTCGCGGTCTTCCCGTTAGTCAATCGCGACGGCATGCCGGAATTTTCTCGAAAGATTGAGTCCGATCTTCGGAAACACGTTCGCGTGTTCTATGATGACAGCGGCGCGGTCGGACGGCGCTATCGCCGCCAAGACGAAGCCGGCACGCCGTGGTGCGTCACCATCGATTCGCAAACGCTGCAAGACCAAACCGTCACGGTGCGCGACCGCGACACGATGAAACAAGATCGCGTTGCCGCATCAGCGTTGAACCAATACTTTGCGGAGAACCTGCTGTAATGCGACGACCCGCGAATGTGTCTCCCCCCAAAAGAGGCCGCGCCGAGAGAACAACGCTCGGCGTTTTGCTTGTTGCAGTGTTGTTGGTTCTTGCAGAAGATGCGCACGCGCAATGGATTCCCGATTCCACCATTGATACTCGTGTGCAGCGCGGCATCAGCCACATTTACAATATGGAATTTCCTCAGGCGGAACATGTGTTTGCCGAAGTTATTCAGTTGCGGCCCGAACATCCGGTGGGATATTTTTTTCGCGCAATGATTCAATGGTGGCGCATCCTTGCAAACTATGACGACGAGTCCAACGATCAGACATTCTACGACCAACTCGAGGAAGTCGTGACGATGTGCGAGAAGCGACTCGACAAAGATCCTAATGACCTCACGGCGTTATTCTTCAAAGGCGGCGCGATCGGATTTCGCGGCCGGCTTCGGGCGAATCGCGGCAAGTGGGTTGGCGCCGCCAACGACGGCATGGTCGCGCTGCCGCTTGTTCGAAAAGCCCACGCGCTCGACCCCAACAACTATGACGTTCTGTTAGGCATCGGCATTTACAATTATTACGCCGACGTCATTCCCGACAAATATCCGTACGTCAAGCCGGTGATGTTTTTTTTCCCGAGCGGAGATCGAAAAAAAGGAATGGAGCAGCTGCGTCAAGTGTCGTTGAACGCAAAGTACGCGAAGACCGAGGCCACGTATTTTCTCATGCAAAACTATTTTATGTATGAGAAGGACTACGCGAAGGCGTTGGAACTCGCGCGGCAGCTGTTCGGCAAGTATCCGAAGAATCCATTATTCCATCGGTACCTTGGCCGTGCATTGGTCAGCAGCGGGTACGTCGGTGAAGCCAACGATGTGTTTTTGGAAATTGAAAAGCGGTGCCGCGACAAGCAATTAGGATATGACCGCTACGATGCGCGGGAAGCATACTACTATCTTGGCCGGTACGAATTTTTGGGAGATCGGTTGGATGCCGCACTGCAATATTTCTACACGTGCGATGAACTCAGCCGCAAACTCGACAAAGAGGGCGCATCCGGATTCATGTCCATGGCAAACCTTACGATTGGTCTTATCTATGATTTGCAAGGCAAGCGCGCCCACGCCGAGCAACAGTATCGTAAAGTGCTCGCGTTCAAAAACTACGAAACGACGCACGAACAGGCGGAGAAGTATCTGAAGCAACCGTACAAGCGATGATCACTTTGCAAATTATATTGTTCGGGTTGGTTGCGGCGGGCGCGGAAATCTTCGGCGGCGTGTTGATCGCTTCCAAGCGCGATTGGCCCGAGCGGCTGCAACAAACTCTGCTGGCGCTGGGCGCCGGATTTATTCTTGCGCTCGTATTCATCAAACTGATTCCGTCGAGTTTCGCCTTGCTTGGCGACTCGGCTGCGTTGTACGTGTTGCTGGGTTTTGCCACCGTTCATTTTTTCGAGCATACGATTGTCAAGCATTTTCACTTTGGGGAAGAAACGCATCAGCACATCATGGTTTCTAAGGCCGCCGGACTTTCCGCATTCACCGGATTGTTTATTCATGCGTTTTTCGACGGGCTTTCTATTTCTGTCGGCATGCAATATGACTACCTGCTCGGGCTTCTTATCTTTTTCGCGGTGTTGCTTCATAAGTTTCCGGAGGGACTTACCATCGGCTCGATCATGGCCACGGCAGGATTTGAACGCCGTAAAGTGCTCTATGCCGCCATAGGCGTTGGTGCGGCGACATTGCTCGGCGTGTGCACCGTGTTTGTGCTGGAGCGTGTTGAAGCGTCGCTTGCAGGTATGGCGTTTGCGTTTTCTGCCGGAACAGTTGTGTATGTCGGTGCGAGCGATTTGATTCCGGAGGTGAACAAAACCGAAAGTCGAATTCCGCCCGTGCTCGTGTTTGCGGGTATCGTGCTCTTCTATGCAGGGGATCGACTGTTGACCGCGTTGGTGCGTTAGAGGTTGATGCCGAGTGAGAAGCGGTGAATGCCGCCAATGCGTCCGAAGGAATTGAACGCGTAGTCGACGAGGTAGTCGCGGACGAGTATGCCTCCGCCGATGGAAAATCCCGCCATTGCCGCGCTTGATCCCATCTTCAACTCTCTGCGCTGTTCGTTGTTGTACCCAACTCTCAACCGGACAGTCTCGCTCAACAAAAATTCCGCGCCAAACGTGAATGCACTGAACCGGTCGCTCAGGGTTGCTGACGATTCGTTCAGCTTGTGAAAATTGAGATTCAACAGCACCGGCAAATGCTGCGGCCGTTTCGTGATGCCGATTCGGATGTCAAGCGGAAGCGATTCGCGTGTTCCATCAAACGCGCCTAATTGCCTGCCGATGTTTTGGATGCTGGCGCCTATGGTGATGTTCTCGGAAGGAATTGCATAGAGAATGCCGGCATCGAACGCGAACGCCGTGGAACGATATTCTGCGATAGCCGAACGGATATACTTGATGCTGCCGCCCACCATGGTCTGTTCATCCAACGGCACACCAACGCCGCCGACGACTTCAAGGTCGGATGAAGTAAACGACCCGTATATATTCGAAAGCTCGTCGGTCTGCGTGAACGTGCCGTAATTAACATAGACAATGCCGAACCCGACTTGCCCCAATCCCTCGACTGACCGTGCGAATGAGAAGCTGCCCGCCGATACATCAACCAAGTGGTCGAGGTAGCCGAATGAGGCGCGCGGCCGCTCCATGGTTGCCAAGGCGGCGGGATTGTAGAAGATGGCGTCCGGATCATTCGTTATCGAGACGAAACTTCCTTGAAGAGCGGATGCGCGGGCGCCGACGTCAAGTTGAAGAAAACTGAAGGTCGAGTTCTGCGACGAAGCGAATGGGCTTGCCAGCAGAATGGAAATCGCGGAAATGAATAATCGATTCAT
>JACRFF010000036.1 GCA_016218005.1 Ignavibacteriales bacterium | reverse complement strand
ACGAGTGCGGTAACGATTTCGGCGCTGGAGGGTTCATAGATATAATCGATTTGGGATTTGCGGTTTGGGGTTTGTGATGACGTACTGACTTCATCCGCCGGAATGGGAAGAACCTGTTCAATCATCAGCCGCTGCTGGATGATGGATTTGAATTCGTTGTACACGATCTCAACGCGATCATATTCTCCCGTAAGAAATCCGTGGACAACTTCACCGACAATTGTTTGCGCCGTGGCGAACTTTAATCCGGCAAAGATGCCGATATGTTTATTGACGATGTGATAATTGTTCTTGGCGAGAAAATCGAAACCTTTTCTGCCGACACAAATGACCTTGACATTTCCGGCATCGTTCATATCCGCGTACTTGGTGCGGATGTGGGAGACTGCCGCCTTGATAATGTTGCCGTTAAACGCGCCGCACAGGCCGCGGTCGGCAGTAACGACAATGACGGCAACTTTACCAAGAGGGCGCTCAGCGAAAAGCGGATTTGCCGTAACATCAACTTTGGTTGATAGATGCTGAAGCAACTCCTTCATTTTGCGGGCATACGGGCGGGCTGAAATGACGGCGTCCTGCGCGCGGCGTAACTTTGCCGCGGCAACCATTTTCATTGCCTTGGTAATCTTCTGCGTGCTTTTAACACCGCTGATTCTGCGACGTATCTCTCGTAATGTTGCCATTCAATCAATTCAAAATGAAAAATTCAAAAGTCAAAAAAATAAGATTCACAACTACACTTTGAACGCTGCCGCGAATTCTTTCACGATCGAATGAATCTGCTGTTGAATTGCTTCCGTCAGATCTTTCTTCTCGGCGATTTCATTCATCAGGTTCTTATGCTTCAATTCCATCATCTCGAGCAGTTCGCGTTCGAAACGCTGGACCTGTTCGAGCGGAATTTCATCGAGATAGCCGTTCGTTCCGACAAAAAGACTGATAACCTGCTGTTCAACGGTCATCGGGGCATACTGTCCCTGCTTCAGCAATTCGACGAGCCGCGAACCTCGGCGCAATTGAGCCTGCGTCGCTTTGTCGAGGTCTGAGCCGAATTTCGCGAACGCTTCCAGCTCACGGTACTGTGCGAGATCGAGGCGCAAACGTCCGGCGACTTTTTCATCGCTTTAATCTGTGCGTTGCCGCCGACGCGCGATACCGAGATACCGACATTGATAGCGGGGCGAACACCGGAATTGAACAGACCGGGCTCGAGATAAATTTGTCCGTCTGTAATAGAGATAACGTTTGTAGGAATATAAGCTGATACGTCGCCTGCTTGTGTTTCGATAACTGGCAACGCGGTCAGACTTCCGCCGCCGAGATCCTCACTCAATTTAGAAGAGCGTTCCAGCAAGCGGGAGTGCAGATAAAATACGTCTCCGGGATACGCTTCACGTCCCGGCGGACGGCGAAGCAGCAGAGAAACCTGGCGGTACGCCTGGGCGTGTTTCGAAAGATCATCGTAAATAACAAGCGCGTGGCGGCCGCTGTCGCGGAAAAACTCGCCGAGTGTCGCGCCCGCGTACGGGGCAATGAACTGCATCGGCGCCGGATCGCTTGCCGTCGCGGAGATAACCGTTGTGTATTCCATCGCGCCTTCTTCTTCGAGCTTCGCGACAACCTGTGCGACTGTCGATCCCTTCTGGCCAATGGCGACATAAATACAATAGACCGGTTTCACGCCGCGCTCTTTTGCCTGCAGTGTGTGCGTGTACTTTTGATTAATAATCGTGTCAATGGAAACGGCAGTCTTGCCTGTCTGACGGTCGCCGATAATCAGCTCGCGCTGTCCGCGTCCGATGGGAATCATTCCGTCAACGGCTTTAATGCCGGTCTGTAACGGTTCTTTCACAGGCTGGCGCTGAAGAACACCCAATGCTTTTCGTTCGAGTGGTAAAAACTTTTCGGTTTTAATCGGGCCGCGCGCGTCGATGGGCTGGCCGAGAGGATTGATAACTCTGCCGAGCATCTGTTCGCCGACCGGCATCGAAGCAACACGTCCGGTACGCTTGACGGTATCCCCTTCTTTGATCAGCGTGCTTTCACCGAAGAGCACGCAACCGACGTTGTCCTCTTCAAGATTCAGCACCATGCCGAAAACATCATTCGGAAATTCAACCAGCTCGCTCGCCATTACTTTGGAAAGTCCGTACACGCGCGCGATACCGTCTCCGACCTGGAGAACTGTACCGACATCATACACGTCAACTTCTTTTTCGAAACCGGAAAGCTGTTTCCGCAATATCGCGGATACTTCATCAGGTCTAACTTCTGCCATCGTCATATTCCTTTGTTAAAAACAATTCATAATGAAAAATTTCCGCCAGAGGCGGATGCGCCTTCGGCGCAAAAAAAGCAAAAAAATTATTACTGCAGATTAAGCAGTCCCTTCAATAAATCGTTCGCGCAACAATTCCAGCTGATGACGAACGCTCGCATCCCACACTGTATCTTCATGCTGAACACTGAACCCGCCCTTTAGTGAAGGGTCAAGAACATATTTCATCCGGATTTTTTTCTTCGTGGCCCGTTCAAGCTGAGCGACAAGCTGTTGTTCCTGCGCGGGAGTAAATGAAACCGTTGCCCGCGTTGTCACGTTCAAAATTCCCAACAGCTGATCACGTAAACCGTAGAACTGGCGGATAATCTCCGGCAATAACTCTTCTCTTCCCTTTGAGGTCAGGAGTATGACGAACTTCAGCGTCAGTTCCGAAACTCTGTTGGTCAGAAGTTCCGTAAACGCACGTTTCTTTTTCTCCTTATTAACGATAGGGCTCTTGATGAATGAAGATAATTCCTTTGACGAGCCGATCAGCTTGTCGAGAAATAAAAAATCGCGCGTCACCTCGTCGAGTTTTTTAAATTCCTCGGCGACACCTATAATCGCGTGGGCATACCGGTATGCTGCTCTGAATTGACTCATAGATCGTCAGTTTTTGGGAAGATCGCGTAAATAACTGTCAACAATCTTGCGATGCTTGGTCTCGTCAAGAGTTTCATCGAGAATTTTTCCCGCCGCCTGTATGGCAAGATTAGCGACTTCACCGCGAAGTTGAGAAAGTGCCGCGTCTTTATCGCGTTCAATCTCAAGCTTTGCCTGGTCAATCATCTTGCGTGACTGCTGGTTCGCCTTCTCGACAATCTCGCTCTTCAGCTTTTCGCCGAGCGCTCTTCCTTCATTCAAAATGCGATGCGATTCTTCTTCGGCGCGGGCGAGCTGTTTGCGGTTTTCTTCAAGAATCCGTTCCGCTTCCTGCTTTGCCTGTTCGGCGCGTTCGATCGAGCTTCGCACGTGTTATTCGCGCTGATGAAGCGCTTCGAGAAGCGGCTTCCACGCGAATTTTCCAAGAACAACAGCGAGGCCGATGAACGACACAACCGTCCAAATAATTAAGCCGGGATTTATTTCTAACATAATTGATTCCCTACATGATAGGTCTGTGTATGTGTGTTTGCTGCCAGAGCAAACAGCCTGCTAATTAGCTTTTT
>JACRFF010000323.1 GCA_016218005.1 Ignavibacteriales bacterium | reverse complement strand
CGCATCGGGATTGATGAACGTGAAGATCCTTTTTTGCTGGTACGGGGCAAGCTTTCCGAAAATAAATTGGACTGAAACGCCGACCAGCACTGTCAGCGAAAATACAATGGATGAAACGAACCTGTTCTCTCGCAAAAGAAAAAGAATTCCCAGCGTTGCCGCAACGACAATGACGAACACCGTTGTTCCCAGCAACGCCGCAATCGCGGCGGCGGCCGGCGAGAGTAATGTAAGAATAAGAAAGTTCGACGCGCCCGCCCAGTACAATACAAAGAGAAGCATACCGAGATATATAATCGCCGTGCCCATATCCGGCTGTAATAATATGAGCGCGACAGGTAACAGTACAATTCCGAATGTTATCATGACGTCTTTTAACCGGTGCAGACTGATCTGCCTTCGGGAAAGAAACGAAGCCAGCGCGAGGACTGTCGTTACCTTCACAATTTCCGACGGCTGTAACCCGAAGCCCTGCACGCCGAACCAGCTCTTCGACCCCGCAATCGTTTTTCCGAGAATCAGAACACTCAACAGCATCAGAAGTGAGAGCGCGTACGCAGGATAGGATAAGAGCTGAAGCGTGCGGTACGGAATAACCATCACGGAAATCATCAGCAAAAATCCGGCTCCCGCCCATATCATTTGCCGCTGAAAATATAATGACGCACCGGCATCGTATGTCGCGCTATAAATAGAGGTAATGCCGATCGCGACCAACGAGAGCACGATAAACATCGTGAGATAATCAATATTTTCTTTGAACCAGCTATCCATATATTATTCCGTTGTCGGTTTAGCGACAGGCTGTACTCTTCCCCTGATAATAGAACCGTACAAATATTGTTCGATGCAGAGCCCAGCGATCGGTGCCGCGACCGTACCGCCATAGCCGGCATTTTCGACCAGCACGCAAATGGCAATCTTAGGATCTTCCGCAGGAGCGTAACCGACAAACCATGAATGGCTATTGCCGTGAGGATTTTCCGCTGTTCCGGTCTTTCCTGAAACCGCGATACCCTGAACTTTTGCACCGGTTCCCGTTCCCCCCGTTTCATTCACACAGCGGTACATCCCTTCGCGAATAGCATTCCAGACGGCATTTGAAATATTTAACTTTCGTGTATCAACCGCGATGTCCTGCAACTGCTGTGTTTTCTTATCACGGATTTTTTGCACGACGTGGGGCCGGATGAACGTTCCTTTATTTCCGAGAGTGGCGGCGTAACATGCCATCTGTAATGGAGAGACTCCAAGTTCTCCCTGCCCGATTCCCAAACTGACAAGATAACCCTGCGTCCACCGTCCTTTGCCGTACACACGGTCAAAATATTCTTCGGAGGGAAGCAGTCCCGGATTTTCTTCGAGAATATCAATGCCGGTCGGAGAACCGAAACCGAATTCCTCTCCGTAGCGGGTCCATCGTTCAAATCCGGTCTTCAGCATAAGCTGGTAGTAAAAAACATTGCACGAGCGTTGAATGGATTCAACGACATTCGTAGATCCGTGCACATGAAGGTCTTTAAAAATTTTATTCCCGAACCGGAATCCGCCGGTACAATTTACTCCCCAGTTTGTATTGATGACTCCTTCCTGAAGCGCCGCGGCGGCCAGTACCATTTTATATGTCGAGCCGGGCGGGTACGTCGTGAGCGTTGCCCTGTTAAAGAGCGGCTTCGATTCATCGGTGTTGAGCGCGTTCCACACTTCGGTCGGAGTTACGCCGCTGAACATCGTCAAATCATAATCCGGCTTGCTGACAAGCGCCAGCACTCCGCCGTCCGACGGATCGATTGCCACAACCGCTCCGCGTCTATCCGCAAGCAGAGATTCCGCCAGGGCCTGTACGCCCCCATCGATCGCAAGCAGTAAATCATTTCCTTCCGCGGCCGGGATATCACTCTTTCCCTCGTTGTAAGCGCCGAGCATTTGTCCTTTGGCGTTCACTGTGATAAACTCAAAACCTTTTTGACCGCGCAAAAAGCGTTCGTACTTAGCT
>JACRFF010000035.1 GCA_016218005.1 Ignavibacteriales bacterium | reverse complement strand
GCGTTGGAACGTCTCGGCAAACCGCAGTTGCGAGCCGCCACTATCGAACTGACTCAATTGCTCCGGCGGCGAACAATGGAGCGAACTCTTTACAGCGAGCCAATCTTAGCTTTTTCATCGCCTATCCAGTGTGCGAGCGCCGTGTTGCCGTTTGTTAGGCACTGCGCAGCCCTGACCGGTTTTATTGGCGGTCTATGAATTGACCTCTGTTGAAGCCGTTGTGAGTTTGCGTAGCAATACACCGCCTCCTGTCCCAATTGCAGCAACTACGAAAGTGAAAATCGCCAGCAACAGAATTGAAGTGTAAGTGTTCGGCTGCAAGGTGTCCGGTAAACCTAGAACGTGTTTGGCAACGTGGGCCAAAGGCACACATGCCCATGCAGCAACTGTAGCTAGCCCTCCACGCCAACTCCAGATAGCTCCGAACGAGGCCGTCGCCGCGAACAGCATGCCGACAATAACGATTGGGCTGACTTCGCCTTCAAACGCAAAATTGTCTACGGCCGCAATAACCACTCCGGCAAAAAAACCAACACTAAGCAACAAAAGCACACTTCTCTTGATATCTGTCGAACTCATGCAATTGGTCTCTTTCTAAACCGTTTAGTTTATGCCGAAGCTGCGTGGCGCCACAACGTCTCGGCAAACAACGCCGTCAATGTACTTTTGCCCCCAGCTAAACGCAAAT
Source organism: Ignavibacteriales bacterium (assembly GCA_016218005.1). Classification (GTDB taxonomy): domain Bacteria; phylum Bacteroidota; class Ignavibacteria; order UBA10030; family UBA10030; genus JACRFF01. The sequence goes on along the minus strand of JACRFF010000035.1, from coordinate 12,530 downwards.
GAATTTTCACCCCCAACGGAAAAGCCCCTGCAACGTCTTTTTTTTCCTCGTTCACACAGTCTGTCTCCTCACGAAGCGATGTGCCAACGGCCACAACGTGGTGCCTTCGGCACATCACCTTGTGACCTTCGGCAGTGAGAACGAGGAAATTCATCAATGAAGAATCGTGGTCCCACGCAGAGCGTGGGAACAAGGAAAAAGGAAGAAAATGATCGCCGGCGTTGACGCGGGCGTTGTGGTGCGCCCCGTTATGCGTAGCGCAGCCGTAAGTTTCATCCTAGGTCTTCGGGTGCACCGCACGGTGCCGATTTTCTCGTTCCCACGGTCTCCCTGCCCGCCGCTTCACTTTGGCAGGCGGGCGTGGGAACGGAAGTGCTCAACGCTCTGCATTGAGATTAGGAGTGCTTCCTCGTTCCCATGCTCTGCATAGGAACGAGGAAAATTCATCAATGAAGAATAGTGTTCCCACGCAGAGCATGGGAACAAGGCAAACGCAAATGAATTATCATCCCCAACGGAAAAGCCCCTGCAACGTTTTTTCAAGACGCCGCAGAGGCCTTGTCTTCTTCACCAAAACGCTATTTCATTACCGCTCTCTTACCGCACGATCGCCCGCAGAATGGCATCGTGCACCTTGGGACGAACGTCGGCAATTTTTCCGCTGGCGCGCGTGGGATGCACGCGGTTCGTCAGGAAGACGATGATGAGATTTTTTTCGGGGTCGACAACGACCGACGTGCCGGTGAATCCGGTATGCAGAAATGTTTTCGCCGACGTAAGTGTGCCGGAGAACGATCGCTCGCTCGACTTCGTATCCCACCCGATGCCGCGTGAACTTTTCTCCGACTGCCGCGTCGTGAACCGTTTGATCGTTTCTTCCCGGATGAATCGAATGCCGCCGTACGTGCCGCCGTTCAACTCCATCTGCAAAAGCTTGGCAAGATCGGAAGCCGTTGAAAACAATCCCGCGTGCCCCGATACGCCGCCGAGCGTTGCGGCGTTCTCATCGTGCACACGGCCGCGCACCGCCACGCCGGTTTTCTTCCAGTAGCTATCCACCTCCGTCGGCGCAATACGATTGATGAGCGCGGAGGGAGGATTGTACATCGTGTTGTTCATGCCGAGCGGCTTGAAGAACACGGAATCGACATACCAGTCGAGCGTTGCGCTGGAAACTTTTTCGATCACCTTCCCCATCGTGATCAATCCGAGGTCGCTGTAGACGGTCGTGTCGCCGGTCTTCCACGTCAACGGCGTTGCATAGACGGAATCGAGCACGCACACCGGGTCGCCGCAGAACTCATAAAACTTTCGCCACGCCGGCAACCCGGAATTGTGCACCATGAGATTATAGAGCGTGATACGCTCTTTCCCGTTCTGCCCGAACTGCGGAACGTATTTCACGACGGGATCATCAAGCGCAAGTTTTTTCTCATCCGCCAAACGCATCACCGCGCTCGTTGTCGCGATCACCTTGGTAACGGAAGCAAGGTCGTACATCGTATTCACGTCGACGAGTTTGGAATATTTTTCGTAGTCGTACGCGCCGTACGCCTTGTGATGCACGATGACGCCGTTGCGCGCCACCAACAGCACGGCGCCGGGGAAGGCCGAATCCTTCACCGCGGCATGCACCACGTCATTCACCGCCGCAAGCGCCTTGCTATCGAATCCCGCCTCCTCCGGTTTCCCTTCCCTCAATCGCGTCTTCGGCCATGCTATTCCCTCGCCGAACTTGAAGAGGCCGGGAATCGTTATCGGCAGTTTGCCGCGTGCCGGTTCTTCTGCAAACAATACTTCAGCACACGCTTGCTGCATCACGTCTGCGTCGGAATACAAGCAAACGTACGCGCTTGGCGTTGGAATTTCCATGACGGCGTACGGATTTCCAAACGAGAGCACGACAGCCGGCTTGTTCAGCGACGCGATTTTTTTCAGAAGCTCCGCGTGCTTCGGGTCTACAAATCCCGTCATCGCGCCGGAGCGCATGAAGAGATGCAATTGAACGAGAATTAGGTCGGCAGATTTTGCAGAACCAAACGCGCTATCATAATCCATCGCGTTGCTGTGCGGATCGATCTGATAAAAATCGAGCTTGCCCTGCCATCGCCTATCCACCATCGCGTGGAACGACTTTCCATCGTCGCCAACTTCCTCATCGGTGATGAGCAGGTCGAGCATCTTGCGCTGATCGGTCGTGGAAAACGGAAGAACGTTCGTCGTGTTGCCCAACACGGTAACCGCGTCGCGTGCGATCTTCAGCGCCAGCAATTGATGCTCGCGAGAGCCGACAACATCTGCCACACGATCGAGATTGACGAAACGCGACACGTCAAGATTCATTCTCTGCTTTAGCGAGAGAATGCGCCGCACCGACGCCTCAATGCGTGATTCCGAAATTTCTCCGCACTTCACGGCGGCAACAACCGCATCGACCGCCGCGTCAACGTTTGCCGGCAAGAGCACGATGTCCGTTCCTGCCTTCACCGCCAGCACCGCCGCCTCGCCGGGCTGATACTTGGCGGCAACCGCCTGCATCGACATGGCGTCGGTGATCACCAAGCCGCCGAACTTCAGTTCGTTCCGAAGCAAGTTGCTCGTAACGGCATACGACGTTGTTGCGGGAATTCCGTTGCTCGTATCGAATATCGGCGTTGCCATGTGGCCGATCATCACCGTCAGCGACCCCGCCGCAACGCCGGCGCGGAACGGGGCAAGCTCCACCGAATCCATACGAGCACGAGAAAGGTTGAGCACGGACAATCCCACGTGTGTATCCACGTCGGTATCGCCGTGGCCGGGAAAATGTTTGACGGTGGCGATCATGCCCCCCTCCTGCGTTCCACGGACAAACGCCGCGCCCATCTCGCTCACTAACCGCACGTCGTCGCCATACGCGCGCGTGTTGATGACGGGATTTTTCGGATTGAGGTTCACATCAACGTCGGGGGCGTAGTTGTGATGAATACCGAGCGCACGGCCTTCGAGCGCCGTAACGCGACCGGCCCCATACGCGTACGTTAGATTACGCGTGGCGCCGATCGCCATCGCGCGCGGAAAGGTCGTTGAGTGTTTGATGCGCATGCCGGCTCCCCACTCGAAGTCGCTGGAGATCAATAACGGCACGGCGGCAAGTTTCTGCAAGCGATTGGCCTGCATGGCAAATTCATACACGTCGCCGAGCGAAAAATAGATGCCGCCGATTTTTCGCTTCACTACGATTCGCTCAAGCTCCTGCCATTGCTCGGAGCTGTTGGCAAAATATCTCCCCGGCGTCCAGATGACAAACATCTGCGCCACTTGTTCTTCAAGCGTGAGATGATTCAGCGTCGAGTCAATCCACGCCGTGCGTACCACACCGGAAGTTGCGGGAAAAAATTCTGACCCGCCTGACCCTGCCCGCTCGCCTCGCGTCCCGGCACAGCCGAGTTGAAGAACAAGAATGGAGATAAAGATTGCAGCGTATCGTTTCATCATATCGCTTCCGTGAAAAAATGAAATCATACTCTCCTCCCCTTCATAAGGGAAAGCCTGTCCGCCTGCGGCGGAGAGGTCGGAGGATGGCCCAAAAGTTTAAGTTGTCATGCCGCTTCTTTTTGAACAGCCTCAGAGAGAGAACATCGGTTTCATATTATCTTCTTTTTCCCAAACTCCGGATCGATCTTCACAAGGGCGGGCACGATGAAGCCGGGAATGGTCGAGACGATCACCCAGACAAAAAAGTTTGCGTAGCCGATCTTATCCTGCAACCAGCCGCTCCACATGCCCGGAATCATCATCCCCAGCGCCATGAATCCGGTGCAGATGGCATAGTGCGCCGTTTTGTATTCTCCCTCCGCCGTCATGATCATGAACATCATATACGCGGCAAAGCCGAAGCCGTAGCCGAACTGCTCAACCGCAATGGCAGAGCAAATGATGGAATAGTTTTCCGGCAACACGTGCGAAAGATAAACGAACATCAGGTCGGGAAGATGAATCGCCAACACTTGAATCCAGATCATCCTCTTCAAACCGAACCGCGCAATGGCGAGCCCACCGAGAATGCCGCCGGTGAGCAGCGCCGCAACGCCGACGGTGCCGTAGGCAATGCCGACTTCTGCGGTGGTGAGTCCGAGCCCACCTTGCGCGCGTGCATCCAACAAAAACGGCGAGACGAGTTTGACCAATTGCGCTTCCGCAAATCGGAAGAGCAAGAGAAAAGCAAAAATCGCTCCGATGCCGGGCTTCTTGAAGAAGAGAGCAAACGTCCGGAAAAACTCCGCCATCACCGATCTCCCTTCCGAGCGCGATGCAGGATGATCGGCAGAAGGAACCGGAAGCATGAACTTGTGATACGCAAAAAACATGAGGAACAAGCCGGCAAGAATGAAGAATGCCAGCGACCACGCCGCAGGAATGCCGCGCGTTTTTTCCAGTTCACCGGCAACAACCACAAGTACACCCTGACCGGCGATCATCGCGATGCGATAGAATGTGCTGCGCACGCCGTTGAATGCCGCCTGCTGGTGTTGCGGCAGCGAGAGCATATACAATCCGTCGGCGGCGATGTCGTGCGTGGCCGAGGCGAACGCCATCAGCCAAAAGACTGCAATCGTGTACTGAAAGAACGACGGCAGCGGAATAGCGAGCGCGATGCCTGCGAGCGCAAGACCAATGACGAATTGCATCCAGACGGTCCAGAACCGCTTCGTGCGGAACAGGTCGATGAACGGACTCCACAGCGGCTTGATGACCCACGGCAGATAGAGATAGCTGGTGTAGAGGGCGATGTCGGTATTCGAGATCCCCATCCTTTTGTACATGATGACGGAGATCGTCATCACCGAAACGTACGGAAGGCCTTGAGCGAAATAGAGCGAGGGAATCCACGACCAGGGAGAGCGAGATTTCATGCTGTCAACCTTTTTGATGTGAGCCAACGGAGACGTCAAATTCTTTTTCTTTACGTTCCATAGCGATCTTGGCAGTCTTGTTTTTCTAACCGCAAAGGGCGCAAAGAGACGCCAAGTTTTTTCTTTGCGCTCCTTGGCGATCTTGGCGGTTTAGCTTCTTCAACCGCTAAGAACGCAAAGACACGCGAAGGAAAGCAACTATTCCTTTGCGTTGCTTGGCGAACTTGGCGGTTTAGCTTTTTCAACCGCAAAGGACGCAAAGAGACGCCAAGGTTCTTCTTCGCGCTCCTTCGTGTTCTTGGCGGTTGGTTGTTCAATACAGCTTCTTCACTTCTGTGCTGACGAAGTAGTGCTTCACGATCTCTTCGGCTTCGTAGCCTTTTGCCGCCATCACCGCCGCGCCAATCTGACACAGCCCGACGCCGTGTCCCCAGCCGGCGCCGTGCAGAGTGAACGTTGCCGGAATTCCTTTCGTGTCCCGCTGGATGTCCACTACAAACGCGCTGCTGTAGAGATGCGACGAGGAAAGCCAGCGGCGAATTTCCAGCTCCTTGCCGACGGTCAGCGTGCGGCGCGTTCCTTCGATGCGAAGCTTCACGATGCGTCCGGATGGGCCGCGCTGCAACGGCACAAGATTCATCACCGCACCGAACTCGATGCCGGATTTCTTCGTAAGAAGGTTCTGAAGTTCTTCCTGACGGTACTCTACCTTCCAGCGAAAGAAATCGGTCGTCTCTTGGTCGAACGACGGCAGCACTTGCTTCAGAATTTTTCCGTCGGTGGTATTGCAGAACGCTTCCGGCGACGAGAGAATCCACTCGCGCACTCGCGGCTCATTGTTCATTGCCGATGGCGGCGTCGTCCAATCGGAGATCGGCTGCAAGTAGGGAACCGGCGTGTCTTCCCAGCAACTTTCGAACACTTCGCTGATGCCGCCGCATGACTTCGAGAACCGGGCGTCGCAAATTTTTCCTTCGTGAACCAAAAAGAGACCGCGCGTCGCTTCTACCGCATCGTTGGCCGCCGCAGAGATGATCTTGCTGATGCCGTGATAGCGCTGGCAGTGGTCGTCTGCACAGACATCGAAGAGCGCATGGTCTTCGCGGTCGTACCAACGGACGATTTCGTTCTCCGACACTCGCGATCTCTGAGACGGCACGCCGACACTCTTCGCTTCACGCTCTAACATCGCTACCAACCAACTGCGCGAGGTGATGGCGTGCGCCTTCAAGAGTTCCTCCGGCGCTTCGGCGCTCATCTCCGATGAGATCACGCTCTTCAAGTATTCTTCAACTCCAATTTCGTTGATGGCCGCAAGCGAGGATGGAGCATCGGATACAAACTTCACGCCGCCGCGAAATGTTTGATCCTCCTTCCGCTCCCAATGGAAATGGATGCCGATGGCGACGTCGAAGAGAGTGAACGTCGCATCAGCTGCGGGCGTGCATCGGATTTCGGCCTGCGGCTCGATTGAGCCTTCGGGCCGAGCGTCTCGGCTGAGCGTTCGACTGAGCTCACGCGAAGGCTCGACGAAGCCCTCAGGCCGAGGCCTCGCCGAAATCCCGACTCCTCGCCCGACTCCGTCGTTCGAGCGGGCGTCGTTCGAGCGGGCATCGTTCGGGCGGGTACCGCGATATGCTTCGATCCCCGCCTCATCGTAGAAAACGAGCACGCGTTCTTCTGCGCGCACCGTAAACAACCCGCTGAGGCGCACGGAGTTCGGCAATTCAAACACGCCGTTGAACTTGCCCCGAACTTCGTGGGCCTTTTCAATAACGCCCACGCAAATGGTTGGTTCCGTATTGAGCATGGCGAGGTTGTCGATTGAGCGATTCTTGATTTCGTGTTTTGGGAATCCTCCGCAAGGAGTCTGCCGAAGGCATCCATTCGGACTTTCCGAAGGAACACTTTCGTGTCGGACATCCCTTTGGGAGAAGAACAGCTACTGGATCAATCCGGCGATCTGTTCCACTACTTGCGGCGCCAGACAAACTTCATCGAACAAGTTCTCCACGGTCGGTACATCGAGCCGCTCAAAGTCTTGCTCGCGGGGCGTTACAATGAGTCCGCCAATATCCACTGCCGCCGGACTGACAAAGAGTTGCTCGGCGCCTTCTTTGAAATACGATTCCGGACGATGCTTTGAGCGCAAGAAGACGATCAATCGCCACACGCCGTCGCGATACGTGCAAATAGCGTTGAGCATCGGTTCGTCCGCAATCCCCAGAACTTGTTGCGCGGCGGCAAGAAGTCTACGCACGATCACTTTCAGTTCGATGGCGTCGGTCGATTCAAACACAAGCGTTGGTCGGCCGTACTCTTTCAACGTAAGGATGGCTGTGGAACCGCGGTCAAAAAATTTTTTTCGCCGTCGAGGATCCCGCGCATCTTTTTCTACCGGTATGGCGTCCTTCGGGCACACTTGAACGTGCGCGTGATCGGGAGCCGAAGCTCCACACTTCGCGCCGTTATAGAACACGGAATAGATGGGACCCAAATCCTTCGACAGCGCAAAAAATGGGTCAAGAAACGGTTCCCACACCTGCGGCTGATGGCGCGTGAGCGAAACGGTAAAGTGCTGATGAAAAATCGGCGCAGGGTTGCAGAGGATCAAGAACTCGTTGCGATAGAGAATTCCCCGTTGCTGCGCAGGAAGATTGTCTTCGCACAGAAAACACAGCCGCTGCCGGATCGCCGCCGCATCCACCTTGGCACCGGTGCTCACAATGCGCTTCGGGTTGAACTGCAAGTGAACCGAAAATCCGCGGCACGCTATTTCCTTCACACGGATCGACTCCAACGCTGCGTATCCTTCACCGCACTGCGGCCACGACCGACGTTGGTCATCCAACAGGTTCTTGCACGCTTCGATCAACTCAGCCCTTGGCGTCGATTCCGAATGCACCGAGAAAATTCTGCGAGAGGTCATTGCGCGTCGAACGCTGCCAGAGGGATGTAGCCGATGAAATGATTCACGGCTGTCGCGCCCATCATGAATGGTTCTTTCTTTTCCACTGTGAATCCGTATTTCCTGTACCAAGCAAGCGCTTGTTCGTTTTTCTCCATCACTCCAAACCAGAGCTGCCGCAACCCTCGACGCTTGGCCTCTTGAACCGCCTTCAGCAGTAATTGTTTCCCCACGCCGGAGCCTTGGAACGCGGGGAGAACATACAACTGCTGCATGTAGAGACGCTGTTCTTCGGGCGAAAACTTGAGCCGCATGGTTGCAGCCGCCGCGCCGTCTGCTTCGGCAACGAAGCCTGAAACTTCCGGCGGGCCTGCCCGAACGACCAGCCCGACAGAGTCGGTCTGGCGGGTATGTTCGAGCGGGGCAGGCGGGCGCATGGCCTCTTTCAGTTTTGCCGGACTATAGTGTTCCGCAAGATACGACGCCAAATCTTCGCGTGGAATGAAATCCGCGTAAGCGTCGTGCCACGTTTCAGAGAGAATGCGATAAATGACCTCGGCGTCCTCCTCCATCCATTTCCGCACAACGAGTTTCATTTTTTCCGTCGATTGAATTGTTGTCGCGCGAACAGTTCGATGGTGCGAATCTGGTCTTTGTAATGATCGTGGCGATTGGCCTTGTCGATGGACAACGCGGCGTCGGTATTGCCTTCCCATCGGCGGCAGAGATAGATGGGGTCGTAGATGCGGCCTATCTGATATTCACGCGAGAGCCGGAGCGCTACGGCATAGTCTTCGCCGTAGCTGGTGTTCGGCAATCCGCCAACTGAGCGCAGAAGTGCGGTATTGAACGCACGCGGTGCACCAAGGCCGTTGATGCGAAGCGCATTGTTGCGTCCGTTGTCCGGAGTCCATTCTTTGTGGTCGATGATGCCGGGAGGTAACTCTTCCAATTTCATGTTCACGAGCCGGTATGAACCGATTACCATCGCGAACGCGCCTTTGTGAAACACATCCACCACTGTTTGCAGCGTTTCCTCGCCGCTGTAGATGTCGTCGGAATCTAATTGCACGGCGTAACGACCGCAGTGTGCGGAGAAGACGGCTTCGTTCCAACAACCGCCGATACCAAGGTCTTTCCTCTGCGGGATGAGATGCACCACCTTCTCGCTTTTCTTCGAGAGGTCACGCAGAATTTTTGTCGTCGCATCCGTCGAGTGATTATCAACGACGATGACGTTGAACGAAAATTTCGTCTCTTGCCGCAGCACACTGTTGACTGCATCCGCGATCGTGTTCTCGCGGTTGCGCACCGGAATTACAACGCTCGCTTCCACCGAAGACGCTGCATCCAACTTCGGCGCCTTCTTGAACTTCGGCTTCAAGTACGCGCCGACGCGCTTCAGATGCTTCGTTGCCACGAGTTCCATTTCCTTTTGCACCTGCTGGTTTCGCGGGTCAACGTAGTCGAATAGTTTCTCGCCAGACTTTTCCCGAAGGGATGTCCGAAGGACTCCTTGCGGAGGATACCCACGCACGTCGGATTCGACTTTGGTGTAGAGATATTCCTGAATGTGAAACAGCGGCGCTACAATCGAAACTTTGAGGCGAAGATCATACAGCCCTGCCCTCTGAACATTTTCCACCCTGCCAAATTTCTTCATCGCCGTTTTCACGCACATGGTGGAAAAAAGCATGAGCGCGCCAAACTCAAATCCGTCGCGGATACTGCCGAATTGGTAATCGTTCACCGGATGCTCGGAGCGCACACCCGACTTGACCTCATAGTAATCCGCATACGTCATTCCGGCGCCGGTCTGTTCTGCGATGCCGACGAACCGTTCCAGCGCAAACTGGTTCAACTCGACGTGCGCCGATTGGTTGATGAACAAAAAATACGGCGTTGCAATTTTGCCGATGAGGGAATGGAAAGTTTTGCCGGAAGTGAGCGAATCGACTTTCAACGGCTGGAGTTTCTTTGACTTCTGAGCAAACCGTCCATCGTGCAGAACCACGACCGCTTCGACGGCCGGGGAATTCAGAAATTGATTCAGCGTGGCGTCAAAGTACGGCTCCGGGCTGAATGGCAAGACAACACTGATTGGTTTCATGGAATTTCTCATTGCGGAGTGCAGACTACGGATTGAATGTTCGCTCAAAGACCAGAAACACCGAAGTGTTGATTTCTGTCTTCGTCTCGCCCATCATTTTTCGTCTCTCGTCTCCCGTTTCACTTCTCACTTGATGCAACCTCTCCGATTACCACCGGCTGTTCGCGTTTGCGTTTCAATACGCGAAGCGTTTCATCCGCGCGACGTTTGCCGACAACGGCAACCATGCCGATTCCCAGATTCATCGCCCGACGAATATCCGGCTCAGGCACTTCTCCCACATCCTGAATCAATTTGAAAATCGCCGGTCGTTCCCACGCTTTCCAATCGATGCGCAACTTCAAACCTTTGGGGATGACACGCGTCGTGTTGCCCTCGATCCCTCCACCGGTAATGTGGGATAAAGCACGAATGGGTGAATGTGCAAGTTGGAGGACTGGGTAGATTGCTTTGAAGTACGAGCGATGCACAGCCAACAGCGCGTCGCCAAGCAACCCGCCAAGCTCATCGATGCGTTGATCCAACTTGAATTTTTCTAACAACACGCGGCGTGCCAACGAGTAACCGTTGGTGTGGAGACCCGTTGATGGAAGTCCGATGAGAACATCGCCTGCCTTCACCTTGTTCCCGTTGAGAATTTTTTTTTCATCGACAACGCCAACGATGGTGCCGGCGATGTCGTACTCTTCGCCTTGATACACGCCTGGCATCTCCGCCGTTTCGCCGCCGATAAGCGCACAGTGATTCTCTTTGCACGCTTTGACAAAACCAAGAATCACTTGCTCGGCAACATTGGGAGAAAGTTTGCCGGCGGCAAAGTAATCCATATAATAGAGGGGCTTGGCTCCGCAGACAAGAATGTCGTTCACGCAATGGTTCACCAAATCCTGGCCGACCGTATCGTGTCGCCGCATCATCTGTGCAATCACAAGCTTCGTTCCGACGCCATCGACGCTGCTAACGAGAACCGGCTTCTTGATCCCTCTGAAGTCCGCGCGGTACAATGCCCCAAACATGCCAAGGTCGGTCAGTACGTTGCGGTTGAAGGTGGAACGCACAGGCCGTTTGATGCGGCGGACAAGCTCATCGCCTGCATCAATATCGACACCGGCTTCTTTGTAGGTTATCATTGAAACAAGTTTTGGGAGAATGGATTGACTTGCGGAAAAAGATAGAACAAATTCGTGCACTGAACAAGAAAACAGACCGATATTTTTGCAACCGCCGCGCGATTCGTTGCGGAAGACAGCCCGCTTCCTTATATTCTATCAACCATTTTTCTTACTTCCAGCGTGAATGTCGTTCGTCTACAGAACTCTCATCAAGAGTTCACTGTCGGGAAAATTCTTTGCGTCGGTCGCAACTATGCCGAGCACGCCAAAGAAATGAACGCCGCCGTTCCTGAAGCGCCGGTGTTTTTCCTCAAGCCCTCGACGGCTATCATCCGGAATGGCGAAAGCGTCGTCATCCCCCCCATCTCCAGCGACGTTCACCACGAAGTGGAGATGACACTGTTGATCGGTACGGGGGGCAAAAACATTTCTCTCGATCATGCGCTTACGCACGTCGCCGGCTACGGCATCGGACTCGATATGACCATGCGCGATGTTCAGGCGGAAGCGAAGAAAAAAAGTCTGCCGTGGACGCTCGCCAAAGGATTTGATACATCGGCGCCGCTTTCCGAATTTGTTTCTGCCGCGCGCGTCAGGAACCCCAACGAACTCGACGTCCGTCTTGCCGTGAACGGCGTCGCCAGACAATCATCGAACACAAGAAATTTCATCTTCAGCGTTCAGCATCTCGTCTCCTATATCTCGCGGTTCTTCACTCTTGAATCGGGCGACGTGCTGTTCACCGGCACGCCAGAGGGGGTCGGACCCGTACGGTCGGGAGATCGATTGGAAGCGACTCTTGCCGATGGCGCAACAATGCTGGCAACGTTGACTGTGCAAGTACGGTAGCAACATCATGTGGTTGCGGCTAAAGAAATTTTTTGTTGAATACAAGTACGCCATCATCGCGTGGGTTTTGATTCTCCTCTTCTCGTTGCTGGGGATTCATTACGGTCTGGATGAGCACGTGATTGCCGGCGTGGTGGTACTCATTGGCATCCTCGGTCAGGCGTTCGCGGCGTTGATTGCGTGGGTCGGTTTCATTCCGTTGGTGGGACCAATCATTGCCAAGGTGCTCGCGCTGCCGTTCATCTGGCTGCTCAACGGCGTCGGCTATTTGGTTTCACTGGTCGCCATCAAGCGAGGATACGCGAAAGATGTCGTCAACTATCGCATCATTACGGTAACACTGATCGTCGGCATTACCATCGGGTATATTATCGGAAAAGTGATTTGAGATTGCAGATTTTGGGATTCAAGAGATAAGGACAAATCTATAAATCATGAAATCGGAAATCTCCTAATCACCAATTGAACCATGTCGCGTGTCATCACTATAGCAATTCCTAAGGGAGGCGTCGGCAAGACAACGACGGCGGTGAATCTTGCCGCAAGCTTGGCTGTGTTCGAGAAGCGCACGCTTTTGATCGACACCGACCCGTTCGGCGCGTGCAGTATGTCGCTCGGATTCACGCAGGAAAAAATCCACGGCGGCCTGTACGAAG
>JACRFF010000324.1 GCA_016218005.1 Ignavibacteriales bacterium | reverse complement strand
GCTTCACTATAAAACTTTCACTTGGACCGATAGCAAGACGATCATAGAGCTTTTGAAGCAAGAGCCGGAAGTGTTTATCCGCGATTTGGGCGAGGCAGGCAAACTGCAACAACTTTGGTTCAATGGCGTCGATGATCGTGGTATCACCGTGTCAATTGATGGAAGGCCGATGAACGACCCGCTGACGGGAAAATTCAATCTTTACCATCTTGCGTTGGAAGGATTGGAGTACACCGAACTTCTTACCGGCAGCCGTGGCGTGCTGGCTTCGCCCAACTCGGTCGGCGGAGCGATCAATGCCGTCTCGCGGCACTATAATTCTCTTCGGCCAATGACAAAGATTCGTTACGTGCAAGAGCCAAACGAAACTCTCCTCACCGACGGCCTCTTCACACAAAACGTCGCACGCGCCATGAACCTGATGTTCGGGTTCACGCGGCAGGCGAGCTTTGGCCGATACAAGAATTCCGCGCTCGACGAGTGGAATATTCGCTCGCGCCTTCGGTACAATGTGTCGGAGCGATTGAATGTTGCGTTGACCTACTTCTACACAAAAGCGGTCAACGGCATGCACGGAGGCGTCGATCCGACTGCCGGCGGAACTGCGTTTGACGAAAAAGCGGCAACACTCGTGAATGAGCACGCTTCAGAAACAGACCTGCGCACCGATTGGACGCTCTCCGCTATCGCCCATCTTCTTCCCGATACCAGCTTCACGACTCAGCTTGTGGCGTACACAACATCTCTTTATCATTGGTACGACCAACAAGGCCTTGGCGTTGTGTTCCCATTTACCACGGGCGACACCAGCGAATATGCCGGCGTGCGGCTTCAGCAACAAGCACGGTTGGGTTCGGCGCGTTTGCTTGCCGGAATTCAAACGGAAAAGAGAAGCGCGTTCGGTGATCACCTCGCACATCAAACCGATGAGTCTCTATCGTCGCTCTTTGCGAGAATCGAACTTCCGCTTGGTAATCTGTTCACGCCCTCCATCTCTCTGCGGCACGAGACGGTGGACGGCGACGCCAAGAGTTCCTACGGATTGCGAATACGCATTCAGCCATCACCATCCACGACACTGTTCGCCGAAGCGACTTCTGCGTTTCGGTTTCCCACCATGCAGGAGATGTACTGGAGAGATTCAACTCTTATCCTCGCCCGATCACGGTCGAGCGGACTTGCCGCTTCGTTTACGGGTGAAACGCACAAAGTGGTAAGCGCAGGCGCGGAGTTCCACAGCGGAGAAGCCGCTTCCCTTTCCGCTACAGTGTATCACCGGACGGTCAGCAACGCGATTGTAGCGATTCCGGCCTCGACGCCAAGCGGAGCGACAGCGGCAAGACTTGTGGAAGTTCCTGAGGTTTCTGTTGAAGGGTTTTCCGGCCGAGCAGCATTTCGATTTTGGAATATCGAATTGCTTGGCTCTGCCGCGTTCAGCCGCTACACCGAAGCCGACACGGTCAAGACACTCATCCCCAACATCGTGTTGTTTGGAGAAGCGGCATATCGCAATTCATTGTTGAACGGCGCGCTGGAAATTCGCGCGGGTGTTCGTTCACGCTTTGAAAACGGCCATCAGGCGCAACAGCTTCTCCCCATTGCCAACGTGTTTTACCAAAGCTCGCTGGGGGAAGTGGGCCGTCATTCGGTCATCGACCTTTTTACCGTGCTGCACGTCGGTCAAGCGTTCATCTCGTTGACATGGCAAAACATCACGAATGCAAAATACGTCACGACGCCTATCTATCCGATGCCCACCAGACAGGTTCGGCTGGGCGTCAATTGGATATTTTTGGATTAAGGAAACTGGGATGAGAGCAAGCAATGTGGTAAGCGTTTTTGGAAGCTCGAAACCGGAAGAGGGCACTCCAGAATTTGCACTTGCCTTCGAGGTGGGTGCGGCGTTGGGGAAACAAGGCTTCACGGTGTGCAACGGCGGATACGGCGGCACGATGCTCGCTTCGGCTAAAGGCGCACGCCAAGCAGGCTCTCGCACGATCGGCGTAACGAGTTCCTACTTTTCTCGGACTGTGAATCCGTGGATTCAGGAAGAGATCCGCGTGGGGTCGTTCGTCGAACGGCTGTTGAAGTTAATCGAGCTTGGAGACGCCTACGTGGTGTTGAAGGGGGGCACCGGAACCTTGCTCGAACTCGCCGCCGCGTGGGAAATGATCAACAAACAGGTGATCGGTAAAAAACCGATCGTCATCATCGGTTCATTTTGGAACGGCGTTGTGGAAACGCTGCGGGAGGAGTTGCTGTGGGAAGGCATGGGAGATTGCACGCAATACATCAAAGCAGTGGACTCGGCGGAAGCGTGCGCTTCCTATCTCGCCGAGAAACTTCGCTAATCCAATTGCCGCTTTTCGATAACGCGTTCGAGCGCACGCTCCATCGCGTCGGCTGAGTGTTCCCATTGAAATGACTGCGCCCACCGAATCGATTCCGCTGCGCATTGCAGACGCAAGTTTTGATCCCGAATCATCACAAGAATTTTTTCCGCCAATTGCTTCACGTTGCCGTATTCATACAGCAGACCCGTCTTTCCATCAACAACCGAGTCGCGCAGCCCCGGCACGTCGCTCGCCACCACGGGCACGCCGCATGCGTTTGCCTCAATCACGGTAAGTCCCCATCCTTCTTTTACCGAAGTATTGACGACGGCATCCATCGCATTCAGCAGTCGCACTTTTTCTTCGGTGGGGACGTGCCTCGTAAATCGCACGGCATCGGACACTCCGAGTTGATGGGCGAGCGATTCCAAATCGGCCCGTGCGTCGCCGTCGCCGACAATCGTGAGCGCCACGCGGGAACATTCAGACCTCACGAGCGCGAACGCGCGGATCAAATGATCAACGCTTTTGTATTTCTTGATCCGCCCCAGATAGCCGATGTGAAAGACGCCGCCTGTTTGTTCCTTGACCGATCTGGTTGGACGATAGACGGAATGATCGACGGCATTCTGAACGAGGCAAATGTTGGCTGGGCGAAAGCCGTTGCGCACTAATTCGCCTTTGGTGCTTTCTGAAACGACTGCCATCGGCGTGCGGCGATACACGCGCATGGCACGGCGCTCCGACGCATACACGTACAAGCCGTACTGCGGACTGACTTCCCGAAAAATGCCGGCGCCGAACAAGTGGTGCACGATGCCCACCAACGGCTCTCGTATAAAGTTTGGCGTAAAGAATGGAATCTTGTTGACGTCATCCACCACGACATCGAATCGTTCGCGGCGGAATTGCCGTTCGTATCTTCGGCGAACGTAGAAGTTGAAGAGATTGCGCGAGCCTTCACGTATCACGCGGATGCCGTCGATTGTTTCTTCGCTCGGCAATTCCTCCACCTCACAGCAGAACAGCGTTACGCGATGGCCGCGCGTTGATAGCCGTTTGAAGATCTCGTGGAAGTGAACTTCGGCGCCGCCGCCCAACGGATTGCGGATATCTTGCCAGTTGAAGACGAGGATATTCATACCTGAACGTTGCTACGGCTTACGCGCAATCACGCCGATGGAAATTCCGGAGTAGAGCGGCAGCGGCGTTGCAAGCATCGCGGCGCGAAGGGCAACGCGAATTCCGTGAATGCCGGGAATGCGGGGCTGGAGCGGAAGAACGACCCCAATCTTCTTCAAGACTTCTCGAACGGCGCGATAGATGAAACTCGGATACATCCAATCGCCGTACGCTGCAATCGGAACAACGCCAAGCCGCCGCAAGACACGCCGCAACTCCACAACGGAAAACGATCTCTCCCATCCTGCAAACCACAAATTCATCGCAATCAGAATATGCTTCACGACGGTGTACAAGTGATAGCGCTGGGGAACATCGACGAGCAAAAGTCCTCCGGATTTGAGGACGCGGATATTTTCGCGGAGGAGTTGGTCGGCCTTGGGCTTGCGGAAATGTTCGAGCAATCCTTGATGGAAGACGACGTCGAATGTGCCGTCGCGAAACGGAAGACAAAATGTGTCGCCGCCGATAATACGGACCGGCAAGTGTTGCCGCTCGGCAAGCCGTTGAAGAATACGGAGGGAATTTTCGGCGTAGTCGAGTTGCCAGACTTCAGCGCCGTGTTCTGCCAGCGGAAAACTATCGCGCCCCGTGCCCGCGCCGATTTCCAATACGCGCTTGCCGCGAGGGTCGATGATGCGCTGGAGATTGCGCAACACGCGGTCGGCGTTGGAATACACCTCACGCGCGTCGTCTTTGTCTTCCCAATACGCTTCCCAGTTGGATCGTTGGGACTCCTTCACCTACTTCTTCCCCGGCGGCAACGCAGGCGCGTTCGTCGGCGTCGATTGCAATTGTTGGCGTCGCGCATCGATCTGAGATTTCAATTGCCCGATGATGCCGTCGATGCCTTGCTGCGTTGCGTACGCAGTGCGAATCACCGGCAGCAAGTCTTCCGCTTCCTTCAGCATGTCTTGCGATTGGTACGCCATGAACAGCATCACGTAAGGATTATACTGCGAAAGCTGCTCGTTGACGCCGCGACCGACGATGGATTTCAATTCGTTGATCACTTCCGTGTTCAGCTCTTTGAATCGTTCCTTGTTTCCCGCCGAATTGTAGAACGAGGCAAGGTCGAACTTCACACGGTAGTCCATCGGAATGACTTTACGCGGCACGAGGCGCTCCATCCGGTCCAGCACTTCGGAAATCTTCGCCGGCTGATTGGCAATGTTGGCGTAATACAAGCCGAGCGCCATGAACATATTCCGATAATTGCTCGTGATCAGCCGCCGCGCATCTTCATCGTAGTAGGTGGTGCTATCTTGAAGCCCGCGCCACAAGAAGCCGTAGCTTGGCGTTGTCGATGGTTCTTTCACATCGGTAAACAGATGCGCGCGCATCGCTTTCTCATCCAATTGCGCCCAGTAGTAGGGGTTCTTGAACGGCACAAGCTTGAATGCCAATCCGCGCAATTGCATATACTCGCGCAATCCTATCTTGCCGTCATCGGCTACCGTCATCGCAAAATAGATCGGCCGCTGCCAATTCGAGGTGCGAATGAAATCGTAGACCATGATATCTTGCACGCGGAGCGCTTTGATGTTGCCGAATTCGATTGTGTTCGGAAGAAAGAATCGTATTACGCCGCTGTTGGTGATCGAAGTATCCAACTTCACGCCGGTTCCCTCCACCGAAACGCGCTCGGCAAAATCTTTCGGTACGGGAAGCTCGCGGACACCCGGATCGTACTGGATCGGCTGGATGTTTTCGATATCCGAATCTTTCGTCGTGATCGGCACCGTCTTTGATCCGTACGGCGTGCCGTGTTTCAATTGTTTGATGTACCACGTCGTGTTGAGCAAGCTCAGGTTCACCACGCGCACGTCGCGGCGGATGCCCTCGACATCCTGCAAGTACCAAAGCGGAAACGTATCATTGTCGCCGTTGGTCACCAAGATCGCATCCGGTTCACAGCTTTGCAGAAGATTGTACGAGTAATCCCACGGAATGTAGTTGCCCGTTCGATTTGCCTCGTGGTAGTTGTACCGAGCCATGTTGATCGGCACAAACACGAATGCAAGCGCCAGCATGCCGTAGCCCGCGTATTCTGCCGAAGGCGCGCTGGCCAACTTTTCTCTTGCAAGTTCAATCAGTCCGAGCACGCCCATCCCTATCCACATCGAGAAGATGAGATAGGAGCCGACATAGAAATAATCGCGCTCGCGCGGCTGAGGTTCCTGCATGTTGAAGTACAACACCAGCACGATTCCCATGATGAGAAAGAATGCCGTGGCGATGAACGCCATCGTCCAATGCTTGCGCCAATGATAATACGCACCGAACAAACCAAGCAGTAACGGGATGGCATAGAACTGTTTGAAATCCGGCGGCGCTTCTTTTTCATCATCAGAGACGCCGACATAGTTCCACAAATGGTAACGAAGATACATGTGGTAGAACTGGTACTTCAGGAAATAATCAAAGTCGCTGGAATACGTCTGTGCAATCTTCTGCTTGTCAGGCTCGGGATCCCAACGGCGTTTGATAAGCGGGGCGCTCCCGTATTGTTCCCGATTGAGGTACGATACCAAACGCGCCATGTTACTCGGGTCATTCTCATTCATCGGCGGATGGGCGTTGGCGCGGATGTAGACCATCGTATAGGTGGAATAGCCAACCACGATGGCAAGAAACGAAATCATCGCAACGTTGAGGACGCGTTTGCGATTCTTTTCAGAATAGTACACGCCGTAAAGCGAGCCTGCCAACAACACGACTGGAATAATGGGAATCAAGTCGCTGTGAACGCCGTGGAACTCGCCATCCAGCATCGAGGGCAATTCTTTCACCACGCCCGGGTAGATGATGCCAAACACGATAACGGTGCCAATCCCAAACTTGATGAATGAGTTCAGATTGAACTTGTTGTAGCGAAAATAGAACATCAACATAATGGGAAACACGGCAAGGATGGCCAGCAAGTGCACTCCCACAGCCAGGCCGATGATGTAGGCAATCAAAATGATGTACTTGTCGCTGTGCGGTTTGTCGGCGCGTTCATACCATCGCAAGCCCAGCCAAAGAATAGCGGAGGTAAAGAACATGCTCAACCCGTACACCTCCGCTTCAACAGCGTTAAACCAGAATGTTTTGTTGAACGTGAGAGAAAGCGCTCCGATGGCTGTGGAACCGTAGACGGCGAACTTCTCGAACACCGTCGAAGGTTCGTTGCGCCACATGCGGATGAAACGAATCGCCACGAAATACATCAGCATCGCGGTCAGTGCGCTGCCAAAGGCGGAGATCAAGTGCATGCGCACGGCAGTGTCGTGCACGTACGGCACCATCGCCACGAGACGGGCAACGAGGAGAAACAGGGGCGCCCCGGGTGGATGAGGAACCTGCAACGAAATGGCCGCGGCGCAGAATTCACCTACGTCCCAAAACACGACGGTTGGCGACACCGTTTTGTAGTACGTCACCATCGAGATCAGAAACACGCCCAACCCGACGAGGCGACTCAATTTCCTGTTGTTCATTTTTTCCTCTTGATTTCTAGAAAAAAGCGCAGGCAATGTATGATGAAAAGCTCTGAACCGCAAGATGTTTTGGCCCGCCGCATCACGTTGGACGCGCCAGCCCGCCTGTCCGAAGTCACGAAGTGATGACTTCGCCAGACCCCTTCGGGGAGGCGGGCGGCATTCCTTCAACGAAACGACGCACAGATTTCATCGCAGAGAGCGTAACCTTTGGGCGTCAGGCAAAGTTTCTCGTTTTCGATGGATGCTAAACCGTCATCGGCAAGATGGCGGAGCGTAGAGACATATTCGGATCGAAGATCGACGGCGTACTCTCGTTTGAGACGCTGCAAGTCCAAGCCCTCGCCGCGCAGTCCAAGGAAAATAAATTCTTCGGCAAGTTCTCTGGCACCGAGCCGCTCCTCTCCCGCCACCGGAAGCCGACCGGCCTCTACCCGCTCGCAGTAATTCACGAGATTCGCAACGTTCCACCATCGGCGGCCATTCCAAAAAGAATGCGCCGACGGTCCGAAGCTGAGGTAGTTGGCGTGATTCCAGTAGTTGCCGTTATGCCGCGACCGAAATCCCGGCTTGGCGAAATTGGAGACCTCATACTGCTCGTAGCCGTTGCGTGCAAGAAACTCGATGGCAGCGTCATACATCTCCGCATCCAATTCCGGACTGAGCATCGCCGCTTGCCTCGTTTCCACCATTCGCTTGAGCGGCGTGTTGGGTTCGATGATCAAACTGTAGCACGAGATGTGCGTCGGTTGGAGCGCAATGGCTTGCGCAAGATTAGATTTCCATCGCTCCAACGTCTGCCCCGGAAGCGCGAAGATGAGGTCAAGGCTGACGTTGACAAATCCTGCCTCGAATGCGTCGCGGAGTGTTCGCCGCGCTTGTTCTGATGAATGAATGCGCGTGAGGAATTTCAGATCGTCGTCGTGAAACGACTGAATACCCACGCTGAGACGATTCACTCCAGCCTCTCGAAATCCTTCGAGCTTTGCCGCATCAACGGTGCCGGGGTTAGTCTCCAGCGTAACTTCCGCATTTGCCCTGAGATCAAATCTTGAACGCACGCAGGAAAGAATAGATTGAATCTGAATTGGCGATAACAGCGAAGGGGTGCCGCCGCCGAAGAACACGGTCTCATAGTCGGTTTTGAATTCTTTGTGCTCGGCTTGAAGCGAAATTTCTCGCTCGAGCGACCGAAGAAACCGGTCCACGATGGGGACTTCTTCTTGGTGCGCTTCGCGCGGGGCGATCGAATAAAAATCGCAGTAGATGCACTTGTGCTCGCAAAACGGAATATGGAGGTAGAGGCTGGACATTGACGATTGTCGACTTACGATTTACGGTTCACGGTTCACAACCCACGGCTCACGATTGGCAATTAGAGGCATCTGAAAAATTATTCTTCAATTGTCATTCTGAGCCTGCCCGCCGCTGTGCTCTAGCCCGCTTCGCGTTCTAGCGGGTTGGCAGGCGGGCGAAGCGAAGAATCTCGGCTCTTAATTCGAAAAGAAAAACGAGATTCTTCGTCTCCGTCTTTGGCGGATCCTCAGAATGACATGACTCAGGAATTTTTCAGATGTCTCAATTACTTAATAATCGTACCGATTCGATCCCAGCGAACCGGCGCAAACGCATGAGCCACCGCTTGACCGGCGGTGTTCCACGACCAATAGATCATGAGCGCCTCGCCGACAATATTGTCTTCAGGAACGAACCCCCAGTAGCGGCTGTCGAGACTATTGTCGCGATTATCCCCCAGCACAAAATAGTAATTGTGCTCGATGGTGTACTCAAACGCCGATTCACCATCGACGGCCAGCGAGCCGCGTGGAGTGAGATGGACGGCATGACCTTCCCGTGCGATGAGCGCACGCCATGCGTAAGCATTCCGCCGCGAGAGTGCGATTCGCTCACCAGCTTTCGGAACGCGAACGGGACCATAGTCGATTCCGGTGTAGAAACTTCCCGGCGGAAACATTTTTTCACCGCCGCGCCGCGAGCCATCTCCCAACAAGCTGGGCTTGCCGAACGGCGGCAAGTCAATTGCTTCGCCATTCACTAATACTTGGCCACAGCGAATCTCCACTTGATCTCCCGGCAAACCGACAACCCGCTTCACAAAATTCACCGGCTCGTCTTGATTGACCGCTTGGAGCCAACCGGGAAATTCAAAGACGATCACATCGCCGCGCTTGATGGAGGAACCGAGTGCAAGATTCCACGGTGCAAGCCGGACATTGGTCAGCGGAATTGTTTTCGGCAGCCGAAGTCCGTACGCAAGTTTGTTCACCAAAATAAAATCGCCCGCCTGCAATGTGTTTTCCATCGAGGGAGAGGGAATGCGAAATGCTTCGACGACAAACGCCTTCAGCAGGATGGCGGCAAGAAATGTTATCAGCAGAATGCGGGCGCCCGCAACGGCATACCGCAACAAAG
>JACRFF010000328.1 GCA_016218005.1 Ignavibacteriales bacterium | reverse complement strand
TAGATGACGTTCTCCAGAAACGTGAATCGCCTGCCGCCGAATTGCGCGCGCGACGATTTCAAGATTTGGTAATGATCGCGCAGTTGGTAGAGGAAGACGAGCATCTCGTCGGCAGAGCGTGACGCTTCTTGCGGAGAGGATTCATCGAGGATTGCAGAGAACCGTTTTGCCGTTGCAGCGATGGCCGTCGGGTTGTTCATGGTCAGCGCTCGGTGTTCATAGCTCCAGCGAACGGCGGATCGATGTAGATGAGGTCGACGGACTCATTGGGAATGCTGTCGCGCAGGACGTTGAGACAATCGCCGAGGTAGAGTGTGTTCATAGGGTTGCTGAAGAAGTTGTGTCCAATGTAGCGAGCAGTTATGGGAGTTTCAATGGAGTTTTTGCGGAAGAATGGAGGAATTGGGTTTGAATAGGCGGAAGAAGCGGAATTAATCGTAAAAGAGTCTTGCGGTTTTGTGCGAATCTCTTGATATTTCCTACACACGATTTCCCATCACTCATTTCGTCCACGGGCAACAAGTATGGACCGAATCAAGATCAAATTCCGATACAATGCAGAAAAAGGTTTGGCGATGCTGGAGTATTTGCTCGGCTTGGTTGGCGGCAAGTACAACCAGATGGCATTGCTGAAGCTGGCATTCTTTGCCGATCGGTATCACGTTCGCAACTATAGTCGGCCGGTTTCGATGGATGAGTACTATGCATTGAAGCTCGGCCCCATTCCCTCCAATCTTAAAGACATACTTGATCTGCAAAATTACTATCCTGAAGATTTCTTTTTCCCCGGCGATTATAAAATTGAATTGAAGTCGGCGGATATTGACACGAGTCAATTCTCTAAGTCAGACATCGAAGCGATGAAATTTTCATTTGAACATTTTGCGGCACTGGGTGCACGGGATGAGTTCTTTCTGGCAAATCTCACTCATGCATACCCCGAGTGGGACAAATATAGCTTGAGATTCGAGACATCTAAGCTGGGCAGAGAAGACATGGATTATGCAGACTTTCTCTTGAATGCCGACGTAAACCATCCCGATTTTCGTAAACTTGCCTTTGTCGACCCGTTCCGTCCTTTGTCCGAGTCAGAACAGGAAGAAATATTGAGCGAAATGCAAGAACGGACGCTCGCCTTTGCATGACGCTCACTGCTGGCGACGTTTTTCTCTGTGTTAACCCCGGTCTCTCCGGCGACGATCCTCACTACCACATTGTTATTCACACGACAGAAAATCGACTGGTAGTAGTGACATACACGACATCGCAAATTGAAAAGGTACGCAGGCGATGCCAAAGGAAGGAGAAAATCCGGTTTGCGCACATTGAGCCGGAGACACTAGTTGTGGTTGAGCCATCCGACTCTCCGAGTTTCACAAAGCAATGCGCCATCGACTGCAATAACGTGCAAATGCTGTCAGAGGAGTATTACGTTTCGAGTAAGTCGTTCCAGAAAGTTTCTTCTATTACAAATCCCAACCTCATTCCGCGAATCAAATCCGCCATTGCGAAGAGTCGGATTGTGGAAGAGCGCATCATTCGAATCGTCCAATCTGGTTCCACTTCTGTCTGAACAGATACATTACCGCTGCCTCTTTTTCCACCACGCGTTCAATCGTGCGAGAATGTCTTTCTCGCGTCCCTGTTCAGTCGGTTTGTAGTACAGTTTGTTCTTCAAATTATCGGGAAGATATTGCTGCTCGGTAAAATGTCCGTCGAAGTCGTGGCCGTACTTGTATCCCTTCGAGTAGCCAAGCTCGTCCATTAACTTGGTTGGCGCATTGCGGATGTGGAGCGGCACGGGAAGATTGGGAAGGTTGCGAACGTCCGCCCACGCTTCTTCAATTGCTTTGTACGACGCATTGCTTTTCGGACACGACGCCAGGTACGCTGCGGTTTGCGAAAGCACGATCCGTGCTTCCGGCATGCCGATGTAGTCGATGGCCGTGAAGCACGATGTTGCCAGTGTGAGCGCGTACGGGTCGGCGTTGCCGATGTCTTCCGAAGCGAGCACGATCATCCGGCGCGCAATGAACTTCGGATCCTCGCCGCCATCGAGCATCCGCGCCATCCAGTAAATGGCTGCATCGGGATCGCTGCCGCGCACGCTCTTGATGAACGCCGAGAT
Source organism: Ignavibacteriales bacterium (assembly GCA_016218005.1). Classification (GTDB taxonomy): domain Bacteria; phylum Bacteroidota; class Ignavibacteria; order UBA10030; family UBA10030; genus JACRFF01. The sequence continues at coordinate 1,154 of JACRFF010000328.1, read as the reverse complement.
GATGTCGTAGTGCTGCTCGCCTTCCTTGTCGTAGAGCGTGAGCTTTCGCTGGAACGCCTCTTCAATTTTTTGCTTCGTGATGGTGATGGACTTGTCCGCGTTCGGCGCGGTGAGGCGCAGCGCCGTCTCCAATCCGTTGAGCAGCTTGCGCGCGTCGCCGCCGGAAAGAAGCATCAAGAACTCGCGGTCGGCAATTTGAATCTTGCGATTCGAAAGCTGCTCGTCATTCTGAAGCGCGTGATCGAGGATGGCGTTCAAATCATCTTTGCCGAGCGATTCGAGCACGTACACCTGACAGCGTGAGAGGAGCGGCGAGATGACTTCGAACGAAGGATTCTCCGTCGTTGCACCGATAAGCGTGATGATGCCTTCTTCCACCGAGTGCAGCAGCGCATCTTGCTGCGCCTTGTTGAAGCGATGAATCTCATCGATGAACAGAACGGACCGTTTGTGGAATCGTTTCAGATTTTTCTCTGCCGCTGCAATCACTTCGCGAACATCCTTGACGCCGGCGGCAACGGCATTCAGTTGAGAAAACTCCGCGTGCACGTAGGCGGCAAGCAATCGGGCAAGCGTCGTTTTGCCGACGCCCGGCGGACCCCAGAGAATCATCGACACGATCTCCCCGCCCTCCACCATCAATCGCAGCGACTTGCCATCACCAACCAAATGGTGCTGCCCGAAGAACTCGTCGAGCGATTTCGGCCGTACGCGCTCTGCGAGCGGAGCGGAAGCAGCAGCACGTTGACGCGGTTCGTTGGGAAAAAGATCAGACACGTTGGAAATTTGTGAATGCGCGATTTTGGATTTTATGATCGTGGATTTCAGACTTGCTGATTTACAATTTGAGTGATTGGATAACCGGTTCGCGGCAACCGTAGACTCACTGCCGAGAACCGCCGTCTTCCTTCTTGACGCGATAGACGGTTTCGCCGGGGCGAGCCATGTTGTACTTCTCGCGCGCAATTTTCTCAATTGTTTTCTTGTCTCCTTCGAGCGCTTTGATCTGCGCCGCGCCTAGCCCTTGCTTTAGCGCGATCCCGCCATAGACCATGCCGACGACCAAGCCGGAAATGAAAATGAATGCTTCTGCCGCTGAAACAAAAAACGTATTCCCGCCGGTGATCAGATAGAGCCAGGATGCGCCGCCCAAG
>JACRFF010000325.1 GCA_016218005.1 Ignavibacteriales bacterium | reverse complement strand
GCTTGCTCGTCGTACGTCCATCGCGCCAATTCTTTGCCGGCGGCAATATCCTTCATTCCGGAAATCTGTTTGCCGCGATACTGATAGAGCACGGGCAGCGTGATAATGCAGAGGAGAAACATCGGAATCGAGAAGACGAGGAAGAACCAATCTTTTCTCCAATCGATCCCGAAGTTTGACATCAACCACATTGTGAGAAAGGCGATCAGACAAAGGCCGGTAATGATCCACGTAATGCGAATAGCGCGCGCGTAGTTGGTTTCCATTTCTGCCCCCTTGGGTTGTTGCACACGGTACAGAACTTCGCATTGAAAGTAAACCCTGTTAGAAGCAGCACATCCTCGATTGGCGGCAGGGTCGGTAACAAAACGATAACCTGTCCCTCATCTCACGGTAACCTTGCGTTATTATCTTTGCAGCGTTCAAATGTGGAAGGTGGGTATCCCCGCCTGACGGACGGGCAGGCATCCCTTTGGGAAAAGAACCGTGCGAACCGTGCCTGCACGCAGAAGTGTGTTTTGGCACGCAGGCGTGGCTGCGATCAAGGCAATCATCAAACTCGTTCTCAAGTCGTTTGAGAACTTGCCGGATCAGGTTTCATCGCCGGCGACCAATCGTGAGATCATCGTAGGCCTCGGCCTGAGGCTCGGCCCGAAGGCCTCGGCCTGAGGCTCGGCCCGAAGGCCTCGGCCTGAGGCTCGGCCCGAAGGCCTCGGCCTGAATGCGGCGGCGCTGGCGGTCTTCGCCCTGATGGTCCGTTAGGTCTCCCCGTCGAATCGAGGTTGCACAAACACCCGGGCGGTTTGGTAACAATTCCTTAACACGGGCGCAACGCTGTGGTAATGTCAATTCACTATATTTATCACGTCATTTTTTTGAGAGGAGAAGTATGAAAAAATTGTTGGGTCTTTTGGTTAGCACCGTGGTGCTGGTCAGTAGTCTGGGCGCCCAGGGAAAATTTAGCGGATATATGTTTGGCGACTATCGCTACAACATTGCGCGCGACGCTAATTTCAGTACGCTGAGCAACGTCGCAAGCGCTTCGGGTTCCACGGCGATGCAGGCGTTTGAGTTTCGCCGCATCTATTTTGCGTATGACAACGACATTTCCGAACAATTCACTTCGCGCTTTCGACTGGAAGCCGACCAATCCGCCAACGCCAGCAATGGAAAGGTCGGCGTATTCGTGAAGGATGCCTACCTCCGATGGAAAAATATTTTTTCAGGAAGCGACCTAATCTTCGGCATTCAACCGACGCCTGCGTACGAAATATCGGAAGCAGCGTGGGGATATCGCTCATTAGAGAAAACCATCATGGATTTGCGCGGCGTTGTTCCTTCACGCGACCAAGGGATTTCGCTCAAAGGAAAACTGCTCGACGACGGTTCGCTCAACTACTGGTTCATGTGGTCCAACAACAGCGCTAACAGTCCGGAGACCGACAAGTACAAGCGCTACTTTGGCCACGTGCAGTACAAAGTCAGCGCGAATCTGCAATTGACGCTGAACGCCGACTACGCCGACAAGGCCGACATCGCTAACGCATATACACCGGGGACTACCTTGAGCAACGGCGTGCTGACGTACTCCGCCTTCCTTGGCTACAGTGAACCGTTCAAATACAGTTTCAACGTTGAGGCATTCATGGCGTCCACCAACCATGAAGTGAAGGACACGCTGACGAAGGCATACACCTCGAAGAACGCCGTGGGCGTTTCGGTGTACGGAACGTACGTTGTACTGCCGGAGCTTTCGCTCGTGGCGCGGTATGATATCTATGATCCGAGTACGGATGCTTCTTCGAAAGACCCCGCGCACGTCGCCACTGCGGCAGCAGTCAAGAACACGGCGCGCAATTACATCATCGTTGGACTTGCGTGGAAAGCCGACCGCAACGTGCAGATCATTCCCAACATCCAGTACGAAACCTATACGCCGGCACTGAACCGCGCGAGCATCGATCCCTCATTGACGGCGCGCGCGACATTCTATTACACATTTCTCTAATTGTTCTGCAACTCAAGAAAAGAAAGGAATCGAACATGAAATATTTCAAAATGATGCTGCTCGGTATCGCTGCCTCTGCCGCCGTGGTTGCGGCACAGGCACAAGTACGATTGAATGGGGCAGGAGCGACGTTTCCCTACGTCATCTATTCCAAGTGGTTCGACCTCTACAGCAAACAAACGGGCGTGCAATTCAACTACCAATCCATTGGAAGCGGCGGCGGCATCAAACAGACGATCGAAGGAACTGTGGACTTTGGCGCAACCGACGGTCCGATGAGCAACGACCAATTGAAAGAGGTCAAGGCGAAACAGGGGACGGAGGTTCTTCACATCCCGACGGTTATGGGAGCGGTGGTGGCGACGTATAATCTTGTGGAAACGGGAACCGACCTGCGATTGACGCCGGATGTTGTCGCTGAAATTTTTCTCGGCCAGATCACAAAATGGAATGACGCAAAAATCGCAGCCGCCAATCCAACCAAGCATCTACCGAACAAAACGATCATCGTCGTGCATCGGTCGGATGGAAGCGGGACGACGAGCATTTTTACCGACTATCTTTCGAAAGTGAGCCGCACGTGGGAAGCAAATGTTGGCAGAGGAACGTCGGTCGGCTGGCCGGTCGGCTTGGGCGGCAAGGGGAACGAAGGCGTGGCGGGCATGGTGAAACAGTCCGAAGGTTCCATCGGCTACGTTGAGCTTGCGTACGCGGTGAAAAACAACTTGCCTTTCGCGGCGTTGAAGAACAAAGCGGGAGAGTTTGTGGGGGCAAGTTTTGAATCCGTTACTGCTGCCGCGGCTGGAACGATCAAAAGTATGCCGGAAGACCTGCGTGTTTCGATTACCGATGCGGACGGGAAATATTCCTACCCGATCTCCGGCTTCACATGGCTGCTTGTCTACAAGAACATGAAAGACAAGTCGAAGGAAGCGGAAGTGGTGAAATTCCTTGGTTGGGCAATGCACGATGGCCAGTCCTATGCCAAAGACCTCTACTATGCGCCGCTGCCGAAGGAAGTTATCAAGATGTGCGAGAAGAAAATTGATTCGATAGGAAAGTAAGCGCTCCCTCTTTGGTGGAGAGTGGAGTAGGGGATTAGTGCCGGTCTTTGCCGACGGCGCTAATCGCTTTTTGATTTTGTCTCGAATAACTCGGATTGCTATCAATTCACGACTATCATCGTATGACCTCAACCACGCAAACGAACTACGGCGACACGATCTTCAGAAATCTGACGCGCGCGTTTGCCTTTTTGATTCTCCTGCTGATCGTCTTCATGGTGTATGAGATGTATCGCACATCGGCATCATCAATCGAGAAATTTGGTTGGAGTTTTCTGACGCGCTCCGTGTGGGATCCGGTGCAGGAAGAATACGGCGCGTTGCCGTTCATCTACGGAACGCTCGTCTCGTCGGCTGTGGCGTTGGTGATCGCTGTGCCGCTCAGCGTGGGCGTGGCGATTTTCTTGTCGGAACTCGCTCCGGCGTGGTTGGAACGCCCGGTCTCTTTTTTTGTAGAACTGCTCGCCGGTATACCGAGCATCGTGTACGGCGTGTGGGGATTCTTTGTCATGGTTCCGTGGATGCGAACGACGGTCGAGCCGCTGCTCTCCGACCATCTTGGATTTATCCCGTTGTTCCGCGGTGCGCCGTACGGCGTCGGAATGTTATCCGCCGGCGTCATCTTGTCCATCATGATTCTTCCGATCATTGCTTCGATCTCCCGCGACGTGTTGAAAGCAGTTCCTCGCGTGCAGAAGGAAGCAGCGTTAGCGTTGGGGGGAACACGATGGGAAGCGACGCGCATCGGATTGAGCTATGCACGGTCAGGTATCATGGGTGCAACGATTCTTGGATTGGGGCGTGTTCTCGGCGAAACGATGGCCGTGACCATGGTCATCGGCAATCGCCCGGCGATTTCCGCGTCATTGTTCGACCCGGCCTATACCATGGCAAGCGTGTTGGCAAATGAGTTTACCGAAGCGACGACCGATATGTACCTCAGCGCCCTTGTGGAAATTGCCCTCGTGCTGTTTGTCATCACCATCATCGTCAACTCGTTTGCACGATTGTTGGTGTGGAGCGTGACCAGAAAAAATCAAGCGGGCCGGGTGTAAGTTGAACTCGTGGATGTTCCGATACCGCAAGATCAAAAGCACGGCGCTGTACGCGCTTTGTGTTGCGAGCGTTCTCCTTGCGCTGATTCCGCTGCTGCTCATCTTCTATCGGACACTCTCGTTCGGTTTCACTGCGTTGAATCTTGATTTCTTCACGCAGCTGCCAAAGCCGGTGGGAGAATCCGGCGGCGGTCTGGCGAACGCCATCGTGGGCACGATGATTCTCGTCGGCATCGGTTGTTGCCTCAGTTTGCCGGTTGGCATTCTGTCCGGAATCTATCTCTCCGAATACGGGCAGAATGTGTTCGGCACATCGGTGCGGTTCCTCACCGACGTGTTAAGCGGGGTTCCTTCGATTGTTACCGGCGTGGTTGCCTACACGCTTGTGGTGATTCCGATGAAGCATTTTTCCGCGTATGCGGGGGGAGTGGCGCTGGCGATTCTGATGATCCCGACCATCACACGCACCACCGAGGAAATGATGAAGACGGTTCCGCATTCGTACCGCGAAGCGGCGCTTGCGCTGGGTATCTCGGAGTGGAAGACGACGCTGCGCATCATTCTCCGAACGTCGCTCGGAGGTGTTGTTACCGGCGTCATGCTTGCGATTGCCCGAGCCGCCGGCGAGACCGCACCGTTGCTGTTTACCGCTCTCAACAATAGATTCTGGCACACGACGCTTGACCAGCCGATTGCCTCACTCACGGTCTTTATCTACAATTACGGTGTCTCGCCGTTCGATGATTGGATTGCCCAAGCATGGGCGGGGGCGCTCGTGCTGATGCTGATGATTCTTCTCTTGAGTATCGCAGTGCGGTTCGCCACTCGCAAACGCTACCACGAGCACTAACGAAACGATTATGCAAAAAGAAATTTCAACGATCTCAGTTCAACCGACCGTTGCAGCCGTTCCGGTCGAATTGGCCAGCAAGCGCGAGAAGATTTCGGCGCATCAGGTTTGCGCGTTCTTCGGCCAGAACCAAGCGCTGAAGAATATCAGCTTGTCGATACCGGAACATTCCGTTGTCGCGATCATCGGTCCGTCGGGATGCGGGAAGTCGACGTTCCTCCGCTCGGTCAATCGCATGCACGAAATGATTCCCGAGAGCCGCATCACCGGTACGCTGACGTTGGATGGAGAAGACATTTACCAAATGGATGCCGTGCAGGTGCGCCGTCGAATCGGCATGGTGTTCCAAAAGCCCAACCCATTTCCGACGATGTCGATTGCGGATAATGTTTCCGCCGGCCTGCGCATGAACGGCATGCGAGACCGACGGCGAATCGAAGAAATCGTGGAGCGCAGTCTTCGGCAAGCCGCGTTATGGAACGAGGTGAAGGATTCGTTGTTCAAAGGGGGGATGAGTCTTTCGGGCGGGCAGCAACAACGCCTCTGCATTGCCCGCGCATTGGCGGTCAGCCCCGACGTACTGTTGATGGATGAGCCGGCGAGCGCGCTCGATCCCATTTCCACCGCTAAGATCGAAGAATTGATGTATGAATTGAAAAAGGATTACACGATTGTCATCGTAACGCACAATATGCAGCAAGCGGCGCGCGTCAGCGATCGCACGGCGTTTTTCTACATGGGCGAATTGATCGAGTACGACGGAACGAAAAAAATCTTTACCATGCCGAGCAAGAAGCAAACTGAGGAATACATTACCGGCCGTTTCGGCTGATAGACACGAATTGCCAAGAGGACAAAAATGACCATGGAACGACGGTTTGAAAAAGAGCTGGAGGGTTTGAAGACTTCGCTGATCAAAATGGGAAGCGTCGTCGAAGAAAACATTACGCTGGCCGTGAAAGCGTTGCTGGAAGATGACGATGCGCTGGCGAAGCAAGTCATCGCCGCCGATGAGCGAGTGAACTCACTCGAAATCGAAATCGACAACGGTGTAATCGATATTCTCGCGCTTCAACAGCCGGTGGCCAGCGACCTGCGGCTCATTATCGCGGTGCAAAAGATCAGCAACGATTTGGAGCGCATCGGCGACCACGCGGTGAACATTGCCGAATCGGTGTTGAGTCTGCACGAAACTCCGAAACAGGAGCCGCTGTACGAAATTCCCCCCATGTGCAACATCGCCAGAGAAATGCTGCGGAATGCGCTGGATGGATTCATCCTGCTCGACCCTCAACTGGCGCGCACCGTGCTTCAACAAGACGACAAGATCGATGAGCTGAATCGCACCATGACGCAAGTCGTGATTGAAGAGGTGAAGTCCGGAAAACAATCTCTCGAAACCGGAATGCAATTGATTCGCATCAGCCGGAACCTTGAGCGCGTTGGCGACCTTGCCACCAATATCGCTGAAGATGTTATCTTCCACACGCAGGCGCGGGTCGTCAAGCATCACGCTGAGAATGGACGCCCCTTGGGTGCGCAACCAAACTAGCAGGGTGCGGAAAAACTATGTAATGTGTCATTCTGAACCCCGACGCTTTTGCCAAGGGCATCACTTCGTGATTGTCGGGGTGAAGAATCTGATTCAAAAAGCGATCCGCCTTTGGCGGATTCAGTCGCTTCGCCTGCCTGCACGCCTGTGTGCCGAAACATCAATGCACTTTGGCCTGCCTACCGGACAGGCAGGCGTGCAGGCACGAAGCCGCCCGCTCCGACTCGCCCGCATAGACTCGTCGAGGCTGGTCGGAGACCCGCTTCGCCGAAGCGAGGCGAGAAGCTTCGTTTCGGCATAGGC